>NZ_MLQM01000176.1:0-11473 GCF_001854525.1 Mycobacterium talmoniae | reverse complement strand
CTTCGGAGCTGGTACCGAGGCCTGCTCCGGAGCCGGAGGCGGTTTCTGCGCCGGTGGTGGGGCGGGCTTCGGCTTCGGCGCCGGCACCTGGTGGGCCGGAACGACCACGTTGCCGCCCGCATTGGGCCGCTCGGTGGCCGTCGGCCGCATGGTGACCGCCAGGGTGATCGCCAGGGCGACCACTCCGACCAGGAACAAGGCCGCCACGCTACCGGCCACCAGGAACGGTTTGCGCTCGAGTTCATGCGCAGCGGTGCTGAAGTCCAGCAGGCGGGAGTCGACGAGCTCGGGGTCGTCGACGACGGGCAGACCTTCCGAGATGGGCAGGTAGCCGCTGCTGGGGTCGTCCGTCACGGCGCTATAGGCCAGGCCTTCGCCCTGGGTGGCGTCGTAGTCCGGCGAAGCCGCCGGGACGTAGGCGTAGCCAAGCTCGGCGGCACTGCGGTCCACCTGGCCGGTGCCGGGATCTTGCGCCCAGGCCAGCGCCTGGGTGGAGGACGCGAACAGCGGCGCGTTCGCGCTCGCCAGAGCCGCGCCCCGGGCCAACGCCATATCCGGTTCTTCCGGCGCGCTGACCGGCAGCGCGGTGGCGGCCTCCAGCGCGGGTTTGATCATCGCGACGTTGACCCCGGAGCCCACCACGAACACCCCGTCCGGGCGCGACTGCAGCCGGTCCGCCCCGCCCACCAGCCGGGCCAACTCCGCCACTGCGGCGTCGTCGTCGCCGGGCAGTTCGCGGCGCTGCACCTCGGTGATCGAGCCGTCCGCGGAGTCGACCACCGCCAGCGTCGCGGTGTCCGGTTCCACGAACAACAACCCGGTCTTGGCGTAGTGGGTGGCGTTGCCGACCGCCTGGGCCAGCGCCGCGGCGGCCAAAAACGCCGACACCAGCATCACGTTCTCGATCTTGTGATGCGCCAACGCGTCCTGCAGCACCGCCGCCTCGGCGGGCGTGTTCCACGTCACACCGGTCGAGGTCAGGTGGTAACCGCCTTCTTGGGCGCTTTCCTGGGTGCCGAGGATCGCCGAGATCACCTGATCCGATGCGGTGGTGATGGGCGGGGGCTCGTTTCGGCCCGCGGCAATATCGAAATCATCGTGGTCGACGGTGACTCCGTCTGCGTTTTCACCCTCGACCAACACCATGCGGACCGTCGAGGGCGCCATCGACACCCCAAGAACGATGTCCACAACACCTCCAGGCAATTCACTAGCTAGCCGCAGATCTCATCGCCGGACGGCCGTCTGACCGTTACATCTACGTACTTAGCTGGACTTGATGAAGTTCTGGTACGAGCGCGAAGGCGTCGGCCCCCGCTGGCCCTGATATTTCGACCCTACCCGGCTGCTGCCGTACGGGTGCTCGGCCGGGCTGGTTAATCGCAAAATGCACAGCTGACCGATCTTCATGCCCGGCCACAGCGTGATCGGCAGATTGGCCACGTTGGACAGCTCTAAGGTGATGTGGCCGCTGAACCCCGGGTCGATAAATCCGGCGGTCGAATGGGTCAACAAACCCAGCCGGCCCAGCGACGACTTGCCTTCCAGCCGACCTGCCAGGTTGTCGGGCAGGGTGCACAGCTCCAGGGTGGAGCCCAGCACGAACTCGCCCGGATGTAAGACGAACGGCTCGCCGTCGACGGGTTCCACCAGGGACGTCAGCTCGTCTTGCTGTTTGGCCGGGTCGATGTGGGTGTAGCGGGTGTTGTTGAACACCCGGAACAGGCTGTCGAGGCGCACGTCCACGCTGGACGGCTGCACCAACGCGTCGTCAAACGGGTCGATGCTCAGCCGTCCGGCGGCGATTTCCGCTCGAAGGTCGCGATCGGAGAGCAGCACGCGACGAGCGTATCCGCTGGGGTCCTTCTTCTCCGGCGAGCAGACGCAAACACCCCCGCGGCGACGGCGTGTCGGGGTCCTTTGTGTCTGCTGGCGGGGTGCGCGGCGCCGTGACCGGCGGATGCTACCCTTCGGAACGCTAGGCCGATGTAGTTCAATGGCAGAACATCAGCTTCCCAAGCTGAATACGCGGGTTCGATTCCCGTCATCGGCTCCACCGTTTCCCACGTGAAACACCGTTCGACCCGTTCGAATGGCGGCTTCGGTGTCATGCCACAACCCCGAATGGACGTGTCAGCGGCGGCCTTCAAAGCGTTTTGAAGCCCCCAAGTTAGCTCGAGCCGATCGCCAACTCCGCGGTTATGATCCGTTTGGATACGCGGAGGGGAGGCGGTCATTGTGGCCAAGAGGTTGCAGGTCAATCCGGTCGACCTTCATCTAGTTGGCAACCACTTCGTGGACGCGGCGGACGATCATGCCAGCGCGACGGCGCGCCATATCGATGACCTCAACGATGCGGTGTCGCGGTGGCGGGGAGAATCCCAGGCTGCGATGCAGCAGGTGGTGGCGCGCTGGGAAGCGCGGCACGCCGAGCATCAGCAGCGGGTGGCAGCGATAGGCCAACATGTAGTCCGAACAGGGCAGGCCTTCGCCGACGCCGACGGTTGGGGCGATCTGGCGAGCGAGTCCGGCCCGGCCAGCTCGCCGCCGGTGGGTGCGCCGTCCCCGGACGTCGGGCTCAGGCTGTAGCTTGGCCGAGCTGACCCCCGACGACGTACGGCACTGGGACCTGTCGGTCATTCACCAGATGTTCGAGACTGTCGGGAAGCTGCGGGGAAGCCATCACGAGCTTGGCGAGGCATTAGTAAACGGCCATAAGCGAACAGCCAATTGGCACGGAGAGGCCGCCGAGGCGTTTCGCGAGGAACTGGGCAAGACCCGCACCGATGTGGACGCCATCGGGCGTGAGTCCGACGGGGTGTACAACGCGGTGCGCACCGCCGAAATGTGGGTCAGTGGGTGCAAGGCGTCCCTCGACGACATCGACGCCACCGCCAAAGGCTACGGCTGGAAGGTCACCCAGGACTGGAAAATCGACACCAGCAAAAACCCGCCCGAAATCGGGTTCGACGACTCGATGGCCGTGCAGCAACAACTACTCCAAACCGAACTGACCAAACTCAAAGACCACGCCCAGATCGCCGACCGCGACCTAGCCCTCGCGTTGCGCGCGGCTGTGGGTGATGCCGAAGTCGACGCCCGTGGCCACGAGGTCGGTGGACAACAGCCGCAGCCGGGGCAGGAACACCCCCCGCGCGACGCGGGCAGCGAACATCGGCCCGGCGTCACCGACGTCAACGACCCTGGCGTCGCATGGCAGCCAGGCTTTGACCCGAACAAGTGGCGGAACTCCTGGCACAACCCGCTACTCGCCGACAACCCGCCGGGCTATACCGGCGGGCCCGGCCCAGCCCGCGACAAGGCATGGCAGGACTACCTGGCGCACTTCCCCACCGAAAAAGACCCCGCAACCGGCCAAATCCCGCGAGGCTTCCTGCCCAACCCCGATGCGGTCAACGATCCTGGGTTGAAGGTGGTCGGTGCGGCAGCAACGCAGTTGGGCACGTCGTACGCCTGGAGCGGCGGCGACACCAGCGGACCGGGTAAGGGGGTGTTGAACCGGGCGAGGGACGGCACCCCGATCGTCGACGAATCGTGGACCTACCAGGACAATAAACGTGTTGGCTTTGACTGCAGCGGACTCGCCGAGTACGCCGCTGGTCAGGCGAGGCCCAATGTCGACATCGGTGGCTACACTGGCACCCAGCTTGGTTCGCCTAACCTCACGAAAATCCCCAGCGGGGCCTCCCTCACGCCAGGTGACTTCATCTTCTACGGCCCTGACGACGCACGCCATGTCGGCATTTACATTGCGCCGGATGTGATCATCAACGCGCCTGGTTCTGGTCTCCCGGTTCAAGTCCAGGAGAGACCGACAACCATCGGACCGGACCAAACCGATGGGGTGATCCGTGGTCGCCGTCTGCACTAAACAGGGTTGTTGATTTTCTCCGTGATCCGATCCGTCATCATCGCTGCGATTGCGGCATCGTTGTCGAGCCTGCATGAGGTAACCCGGAACATCACGTTCTGAACCTGCTTAACCCCTTCGGCACACATGTCGGTGGCCGGGTCGAGGTTGACGCCGCTCAAATGCCGTTGCCAAGTAGCAGTGTTTACAGTGCTGGACGGCGTATCCATACCCGCCGGGTGGGACGCGGCGCAGGTGTGAAGTCCTTGAACAAAGCGAGTGAATTTGTCCTTAGCGACCGATTCACTGGCGTATACAGCCAGGGCTTGCTCGGCGAACACATTGCTAAAGCCCGTGTACATGACGTTGCGGAAGGCAAGCGGTTCGTGCCCAAAGACCGCCACGTCGGCTGTCCCACTGTCGGGAAGAAAACACGGCGAGGTAGGGCTCATGGCGGCGTAATCGGTCGGTTCCCTGGTGATATTTGAATGCTGCAGCTCGTCTCCGGCCATTGCCTTGACGTCGTCGAACGGCACCGGCAACGACTCGATCTCCGACGCCGTAACCGACTGGCGCGCGGGCGGCGTCGTTGTGGTGTCACCATGCGACTCCGCCACCGAACCTTTGCCGCACCCTGATACCAGGGTGGCAGCGACCGCTAGCGCGACGACGGCACGCACCCAGTAGTTCATTACTTCCCCTCAGCCAAGGCTTGACCGAGCTTAGCCCAGCGATGCATGCCCGACTTAGGTCTGAGCTGGGATGGCACATACGTTTTGCTCAACCCGCCGCGGGACCAGGCGAGCCATCATCTTCCCGACCACCTGACAACTCGATGTCTTCGTGGATCGGACGCCAGACCGTTCGGTCCTGTCGATTTGTCAGATCACCCGGTTAGCGTTTTCGTCGTAATGAGCAACCTAGTCAGCTTCACTACCGAAGGGAACAGCGTCGTGCCCACGAAAAACCCGGTGCCCGATTGGCTGCAAATCGCTGGCGCGTATGGAACCGCGCTCGGCGCAATATTCACTGCGCTAGGTGTACTCGCTGCGCTGTGGGCAGCGTTCTACTGGGAACCGAAGAAAGCGCGCGAGGATCGCACTGAGCGGAACAAGCAGGCCGCCGAAGACCGGCGACGCTACGAGGATCAAATGGCCGCTTTGCTGCGCGCCGAAGATGACCGGGTGGCCGCGCAGGCCCGCAAGATCGTTCCGACGATCTTCCCTGCCGACGTACTCGGTGAAAACCTATGGACGGTCAAAGTGAGCAACACCAGCAACGGCGTCGTTACGAACCTGGCCGTTTCGGTGACGGCTGTCGATGCTGACGGCAACGAGATTCCAAACGGGTGCCGCCAGGCGAACCGAGAAATCAACGTCGGTGAGTCGTTCGGCCGAATCGTGAGGGAAGCGCTCTCAGGATCGATTGGTGGCGCGCTGAGCAGCCAACTTGGCAACTTGGGCGGAATGGGCGGCTACGGCAACACAGGCGGATTCCAGCGCGTCGGCCCGAATCCGAATCAAATGGGCGACATGATCGCGCAACGCCTTAGTCCTGAAGTTTCGGCGCGGTTCCGCGAAGCTCTGTTAGGCCAGATGGTCAGCGAATGGATGACAACGCTGACACCGGAACAGTTCGCCGTTATGGCATTTCGAACGACGGCGCCAGACGCGCGCCTTCGCGTCGTGCTCGAATTCGAAGATGAGGCCGGTTACCGATGGCGTCGCCCTGACGACGGCCAGCCCCGCAAGATTGATTCTTAGCAGCTTCGGGCGCAGGGTCCGCCCTGACCGCGCAGAAAACACCACGGCGAATTTGGTGGGTGCGGCCGTCACATGGCCGCGACCAGCGGGTTTGCACTAGTTCGCGGCGGTTGGCAACAGACGACCAATAGTGGACGACGGTGCGCTTGACCAGAGATTCGACGGCTACAATAGCTAGCCATTGCTATTCTTCTGTAGCAAATTCCCAAGCTGAATACGCGGGTTCGATTCCCGTCATCGGCTCCACGTATGAGCAGGGATCAGCCCGGCGCGTCCGGGCACAGATGGTCCCGCAGAATCGACAAGAACACCGCGGGGTCCAATTGCGGGAACTCCGCAGCGACGTCCTCGGGCGGAACGCCGCGACGCAGTTCGCCGCACATGCGGTGGCCATCCCGAACCACGTAGGGTTCGGCGTCCTTGTGGATCCAGACGCCCGCCGCGCGCAGGCCGCCCAGGTACTCGTAGTCATCCGCGTGCGCGGCGCCCGCGCCGGTGAACAGTTCGCCGACGGCTAGGCCGAGGGCAGCGACACCGACGACGATGCCGGTCCGGAGCGTATCCATCGCCATATTGTCGCCGCCGGGCCCGGCCCGTGCGGGCGAAACGACCTCATCGCTCATCCAGATGCTGTGCCGGGAGGTCGACGTAGACGTCGCCGCCCGTGATATCGGGGACGCTATCCGTTTCGAGCACTGCCACATGGTCCGGAATTCGGTACGGGTGGGGCCACTGTGGCAGACGCGGTCGGTGAGGTTCGAGAGGCAAGGCCCCGCTTACCAGACCCGGATCCAGTCGACCAGCATCTGCGCCGGATAGCTGCCGCCGGACGGATCCCCGCCACCGGAACCGGCCACCGCGAGGTTGAGCACCGGATACACCGTGTACCCCGGGTTGTTGAACGGCCAGTCCCCGATCGAATTCGCCGGCACGGTGAAGTAGGGCTCTGCGCCGTCGGTGTAGTCCTCCCAGAACCGCATGCCCGCCTCATCCCACTGGCAGCGCCAGGTGTGCCAGCCGCTGTCCAGGGCGATGTTGTGGGTCGCCCATTCGGAGCCGTTGGGCATGGTGTGCACGGTGGTCGCCGACGGCCAGCTGCCGTTGCCATACCACTCGACCACGTCGATTTCGCCGCGGTCGTCGTTACCCAACCACCAGGCCGGCCAGCAGCCGGGCGTCAGGCAGTCCAGCTTGATCCGCGCCTCCCAGGTGTGGCCGATGCCGCCCCGCCACCGGCTTTGGATCTTGCCGCTGTAGAAGGTGGGGCCGTCCTTGGCGGCGCGGATGACCAGGTTGGACTTGCCGTCGAGGAACACGTTGCGGCGGTCGTCGCGGTACTGCCCGACGTTCTCGGGCCGCTCCCAATACGTCGGGTCCTTCATGGTCTCCCGCGCCCGAGCCACCGTCCACTTCGACGGATCGGGCGCCGATCCGGCCGGACCGTCGAATTCGTCGTGGAACAGATAGTTCACCGGGGCCCCGTTACCGGGCGGAGCGGCGGGCGCCGACGGGTGCGCACGCGCCTCCGGGACGGGAAGCGCGGCGGCCAGCGCGGCGAATCCCGCCATCATCATCAGGCTGCGTCGGTCCATCTCAGGCACGAACCGAATGAAACCATGCGTCGGCGGTGGCGCGCATCCGGCGCCAAATCGAGTGTCCCCGCTCAGCGCACATAGACCTCTCCCCCGGTGGGGTAACCGCCGCCGTGCGTGGTGATGTGGACGTGGTCATAGTGGCCGTACCCGGAGCCTTGCGGGCCGTTGGGCGTGTAGTAGGTGCCCCGCCAGATGGCGTCCTGCAGGTCAAAGCGTTCGGTGTTCTTCAGCGCGAACGCGACGATCTCGTTGCCCAGGGCGATGCCCTCGGCGCTGCTGGGGTTGGGGATCATCACGTCGAGCGCCAACCCGTTGGGGTGCCACCGCAGCGCATCGGGGCGCACACCGCCGATCTGATGGATCTCCGGGAACGCCGCGCTGATGCTGCGGGCGGCCAGGATCGTCTTGACCTGCAAGCCGCTTTCGGAGGCCACTCCGACCGGCAGCAGCCGCGGAGCCTCGTGGGTGACCACCCGCCACCGCGAGGCCGGCATGGCCTGGTCGGGGTCGGGGCCCATGCCGGGCTGCCCGAACTGCGTCGCCACCGTCCCCCGCGGCGTCGCGGACACCAGCTGCGCGCAGCACGCCGCCGTGTCGTCGGTGACGACGGGTTCGGCGGCTTTCGTGGCGGCGTGCGGATAGGCGCTACCGCCGACGGCAAAGAAAACGGCCCCCGACGCGATGGCTGCAGCCGTGAGGGCCGGTGACTTTCGTCGCTTCCTGGCTAATTCGTGCCTCCCCACGGGGAACCACCATACGGGCAACCCCGCGAATAGTCACAATCTCATAACGAACCCTCAGAACGGCGGCGGTTGGCGCTCGGCGGGGCCAATCGGCCATCACTCAGCTATCCCGGCTGGTCAGCTGTGGTTTGCCGCCGAATTGACCCCCAGCTAAGAAACCGGTGGCCCGCTCCCGCTTCTTAGACGCCTTTGAACTAGCCTCCGGTGAGACCCGCGCGCCCGTCGCACCGCTCACCTAAATCAAGGAGCGCACATGATCCGGCTGGTCTGCCTGGACATCGCCGGGACGACCGTGCACGACGCCAGCGTCGTGACGCAAGCCGTCGCCCGGGCACTGGCCGCCGCGGGTCTCAAAATCGGCTCGCCCGCCTTCACCAACGCCGCCGCCTATGCGCGAGACACCATGGGCCACTCGAAGATCGAGGTCTTCAGGGCGATCTTCCCCGGCGACGAGACCCGCGCCCAGACCGCCAACACCGCCTTCGAATCCGCCTACCTGCGCCTGGCCACCGACGGTGTGACGCCAATTCCGGGGGCCGCCGAGACCATCGAGAAATTGCGCGGCTCCGGGTGCGCGGTCGCGCTGACCACCGGGTTCGCCCCGCACATCCGCGACCACATCATCGACACGCTGGGCTGGCGCGACCTGGTTGACCTGACGCTGTCGCCGGAGGACGCCGGGCGGGGGCGGCCCTACCCCGACCTGCTGCTCACCGCGCTGCTGCGCACCGGGACCGCGTCCGTCGCCCAGATCGCCGCCGCCGGCGACACCATCGACGACCTGTGGGCGGCCAGCCAGGCGGGCGCGGCGATCGTCGCCGGGGTCCGCACCGGCAGCCACGGTGACGCGGAATTCGTGCACGCCCCGCACACCCACATCCTCGACAGCGTCGCCGACCTGCCCGCCGTGATCGACGCACACAACGGCCGGGAACTGCGCTGCCCGCCGGAGGCCAGGTAGCGGAGCACAGCCACCCGCCGGAAATCCGTTTGCGCTGGTGGCGCGCCTGAGCGCGGTTGTCGGCGGCGCCCGATACGATGCGGCGCATGAGCTTGAGTGCGCAGACGCCGCCGAGCTTCTCCGTCGTCAAACACGACCGCGGCCAAGACTATGCGGCGCTGCTGAAAAGCTCGGCGCTCATCCTCGGCGACGCGCATCAGGTGCTGTCCGCGATGCCGGAGGGCTGCGTCCAAACCGTGGTGACGTCGCCGCCGTACTGGTCGCTGCGCGACTACGGCATCGACGGCCAGATCGGGTTGGAAGACTCGGTGTACGCCTTCATCGACGCGCTCGCCGAACTCTTCGAGGAAGTGTGGCGGGTGCTGCGCGATGACGGGACGATGTGGCTCAACATCGGCGACTCCTACACCAGCGGCGGGCGGACCTGGCGCGCCCCGGACAAGAAGAACGTGGCGCGGGCGATGAGCGTGCGGCCCCCGACGCCGGACGGCCTCAAGGCCAAAGACCTGATCGGGGTGCCGTGGCGGCTGGCGCTCAACCTGCAAGAACGCGGCTGGTACCTGCGGTCCGACATCATCTGGAACAAGCCCAACGCCCAACCGGAATCGGTGACCGACCGGCCCACCCGCAGCCACGAATACGTGTTCTTGTTCTCCAAGTCCGAGCGGTACAAGTACAACGTCAAAGCGGTCGAAGGGCCCAACGGCCGGCGGCTGCGCAGCGTATGGGACGTCAAGACCCAGGCGTACCGGGCGGCCAGCGGGCACTTCGCCACGTTCCCGCCCGCGCTGATCGAGCCGTGCGTGACGCTCAGCAGCGACGAAGGCGACCTGGTGTTGGACCCGTTCATGGGGTCGGGCACGTCGGCGCTGGTGGCCGGAACGCTGAAACGGCGTTTCGCCGGGGTCGAGTTGAACCCGGACTACCTGGAGATGGCCCGCAACCGGCTCACCGCGCACGGCTTTGAGATCGAAACCTAGCCGGCAGCCGTTGTTCACCTTTCCGCCGCCCGAACGGCAGATCTATGTCCACGAAATCCTGGTCAAGGCGCGCCATTCGGTCCTACACGACACCGTGCGCGCGGCCGCCAAGACGATTCCGCCGGCCGCGCTGAGCTCCGAGATGACGACGTATGCCCCGCATCCGGGGCTGCAGCTGCTGCACGGCAGCAACATCCGCGACGAGCTGGTGTTCGCCGTGCCGTCGGTGCTCACCGCCGCGCCGGCCGCGCTGGGCTACTACCGGCTGCTGCTCGGCGTCAGCCAGAAACTGTTCTACAAGACCGCCACCGGACTCAACGTGTTCAAATCCATGGAGGAGCGCGGGGTGATCGGCCCGCGGGCCGCGCCGCTGATCGCCGACCTGTGCCGCGAGCTCAACATCGAGATCTCCGCGCTGATCACCAGCCTGAGCCCGGGCTTGACCGCCGCCGACGTCGAACAGCTTCCGCTGATGATGCTGGGTGCGCAGGCCGACGGGTCGTGGCGCACCCAGATCGGCGAGAAGGCCACCAAGGGCGTCTACGAGGTGCTCAAGTCGGTGATCAAAAGCCAGGGCGTGCAGTACGGGGATATCGGCCCGTCGCTGAGCCTGCAGAACAAGGCGGGGCGCACCGTCACGCTGGCGCTGGCCGCCGACCCCGACGTGGTGATCACCGAAACCGTCAACGATCAGGAGTTTCTCAAGGTCGCCATCGAGATCAAGGGCGGCACCGACGTCTCCAATGTGCACAACCGGGCCGGGGAGGCCGAGAAAAGCCACCAGAAGGCCAAGGGCCGGGGCGCCACCGACTTTTGGACCATCATCAGCAAGACCAGCAGTCAGCTGGACGTGTTGAAGAAGGAGTCACCGACCACCAACCAGTGGTTCGACGTCGAACAGGTGTTGGCGCGCTCCGGCGCCGATTGGCAACGGCTGATCAACCACGTCCTGGTCGCGATGGGGATCTAAGCCTCGGCCGCGCCCCCGGTGTCGTCGGAATCGTCGAGCACGCTGGCCGCGATCCCGTACGGCAAGAACCGCACCCGCCGTTTGGGGTCGGTGTTGCGCTGGTTGGCCCGCAACGCGTCGAGTTCGGTGGCGTACACCTCTTCGACGTGGGCGCCGCCGCCGTCGTCGACGGTGTAGATCGCCCAAACCCCGTCGCCGGCCTCGCCGGCCGTGGCGGGCTCGCCGCGGGATTTCCGCGCCCAATCCTCGAACACCGCGCTCCAGCCCGCCCGGTCGCCGGGCACCGTGAAGAACCGTCCGAGGCGCCCCACGGCGTCGCGCAGGCCGTCGCTGGCCTCGCGGATCACCCGATCGAAGTCCTCGGGATCGAATCCGAACCCATGCTCGTCACTCATCGCAGTCCTCCTGGCAAGTCCACACCCGTGACACCCAGTGTGCGCGCCGCGGCCGGTCCGGTCACGGCGCGGGCGGAGGCGGCGGATTGATTGGGATGGGCACCGACACGAACGGCAGATGTAGCCACATCGTCATCGGCGGCATCTGCGGCAGCTGCGGCGCCGGGGGCGGCGGCGGGGCAGCCGGTTCGGGGG
>NZ_MLQM01000175.1:0-11478 GCF_001854525.1 Mycobacterium talmoniae | reverse complement strand
GAGCTCCCCGGCGGCGGCCCCAGCATGGGTGGCAAAGACCCAGCAGCGGAACACCCGGCCCCACCCCCCCAACGGGAGGAGCCCCAGGCCCCCCCCCCACCGCCGCGTCCGGCCCCGCCCCAACCGAGGGGCCACGTCCAGCTGGCGCCGTGAGACGAGCCGAACGAGCGTCGGTAGCCGCTGTCTCCGGACGCGGCCGTTAGACGCCGAGCCGACGGAACACGCTGCGGTGAAACACGATGGGCGCCACGTCGGGGTCCACCGTGACGTCGCAGACCCGCAGCACCACGATGGTGTGGTCGCCGGCCGGGACCAGTTGTTCGATCGCGGCCTCCAGCCACACGCTGGTGCCCTTGACGAACACGGCGCCGCCGTCGTTGGACACCGTCTCCAGGCCCGCGAACCGGTCCCCGGTCTTGGCCGCCAGTTTGCGCGCGGCCTCGTCGTGCGCCTCGCCGAGCACGCTGATCCCCAGCAGGGGCAGATCTTTGAGTTTCGGCCAGGTCGTCGACGTGTTCTGCACACAGAACGACACCAGCGGCGGGTCCAACGACACCGGAACGAAGGTGCTGGCCGCCAGCCCCACCCGAGTGTCGTCAACCTCGGCCGCGATGGCGATCACGCCGGTGGGGAAATGTCCAAAGGCCTCCCGCAGGGAGGACGGTGTCAGCTTGCTCGCGGAGTTCACCAGAATTCATTCGCCTCGACGGGATTTGGCAGTTATCGACCCTACCCGTCGAGGGGTGCCCGCCGACCGGCGCCCGGCCCTCGCGCGGGAGGGCCGGCGACACCCCGACCCCGCCGGTGCGCAGTGACAGCCACCACAACACCCAACCGGTCCGGCATCGCCGCAGGTCAGCGCGCACGTCGAAGCGGTGACGCGGCGGGAGCCAACCGGTTGGTGGAATCTAGCTCACAAACGCTTGCGTTGAAGTTACTAGTCGGTATAGTTTGTGCCACGTTACTGGTGGGTAACTTATCCGGAGTACCCAACCGCAAGTGGCACTCTCATCGAGGAGGAAGTAGTGAGCCACTACAAGAGCAACGTACGCGACCAGGAGTTCAACCTCTTCGAGGTCTTCGGCGTTGACAAGGCGTTCGGCGACGGCGACTACGCCGACCTGGACGTCGACACCGCCCGCGAGATGCTGGGTGAGATGGCCCGCCTGGCCGAGGGGCCGGTCGCGGAGTCGTTCACCGACGGCGACCGCAACCCGCCGGTGTTTCACCCCGACACCCACTCGGTGACCCTGCCCGAGTCGTTCAAGAAGTCGGTGCGCGCCACCATCGAGGCCGGCTGGGACAAGGTCGGTATCCCCGAGGAGCTCGGCGGGATGCCGATGCCCAAGGCGATGGTGTGGGCGCTGCACGAGCACCTGCTGGGCGCCAACCCCGCGGTGTGGATGTACGCCGGCGGCGCCGGGTTCGCCGCCATCTTCTACCACCTGGCCACCGAAGAGCAGAAGAAGTGGGCCGTGCTGGCCGCCGAGCGCGGTTGGGGCGCCACCATGGTGCTGACCGAACCGGACGCCGGCTCGGATGTGGGCGCCGGCCGCACCAAGGCCATCAAGCAGGACGACGGCTCCTGGCACATCGACGGCGTCAAGCGGTTCATCACCTCCGCGGACTCCGACGACCTGTTCGAAAACATCTTCCACCTGGTGCTGGCCCGCCCCGAGGGCGCCAAGCCGGGCACCAAGGGCCTGTCGCTGTTCTTCGTGCCGAAGTTCCACTTCGACCCGGAGACCGGTGAGCTCGGCGAGCGCAACGGCGTGTTCGTCACCAACGTCGAGCACAAGATGGGTCTGAAGGTTTCGACGACCTGTGAGCTGACCTTCGGCCAGCACGACGTGCCCGCCAAGGGCTGGCTGGTCGGCGAGGTCCACGACGGTATTGCGCAGATGTTCGACGTGATCGAGCAGGCCCGCATGATGGTGGGCACCAAGGCGATCGCGACGCTGTCGACCGGTTACCTCAACGCGCTGGAGTACGCCAAGGAGCGGGTGCAGGGCGCGGACCTGACCCAGATGACCGACAAGACCGCGCCGCGGGTGACGATCACGCATCACCCCGACGTGCGTCGTTCGCTGATGACCCAGAAGGCCTACGCCGAGGGTCTGCGCGCGCTGTACACCTACACCGCCACCTACCAGGACGCCGCGGTCGCCAAGGCCGTGCACGGGGTGGACGCCGACCTGGCGGTCAAGGTCAACGACCTGATGCTGCCGGTGGTCAAGGGTGTGGGTTCCGAGCAGGCCTACGCCAAGCTCACCGAGAGCTTGCAGACCCTGGGCGGGTCCGGCTTCTTGCAGGACTACCCGATCGAGCAGTACATCCGCGACGCCAAGATCGACTCGCTCTACGAAGGCACCACTGCCATCCAGGCGCAGGACTTCTTCTTCCGCAAGATCGTCCGCGACAAGGGTGTGGCCCTGGGCCACGTGGCCGGCCAGATCGAGGAGTTCGTCAAGAACGAGTCCGGCAACGGCCGGCTCAAGGCCGAGCGGGAGCTGCTGGCCACCGCGCTGGCCGACGTGCAGGGCATGGCGGCCTCGTTGACCGGCTACCTGATGGCCGCGCAGGAGAACATCGACAGCATCTACAAGGTGGGGCTGGGCTCGGTGCGGTTCCTGATGAGCGTCGGCGACCTGGTGATCGGCTGGCTGCTGGCCCGTCAGGCCGCGGTGGCCATCGAGAAGCTCGACTCCGGGGTCAGCGATGCCGACCGCGCCTTCTACGAGGGCAAGATCGCGGTGGCGTCGTTCTTCGCCAAGAATTTCCTGCCGCTGCTGACCAGCACGCGTCAGGTGATCGAGACGATCGACAACGACATCATGGAGCTCGACGAAGCGGCGTTCTGACCGCCGACGCAGTACTCGCGCAGGCCCCCGGGGACAACCTTGGGGGCCTGTTGCGTTGCTGGATAACTGAGATCGACGTCCATACGGCGCGAAACCGCGAATCTCGGGGCTATGGGCCAGTTTGCGCGTCGATTTCAGCAGGCCCAGCTCTCCTGGCGGCGGCTCGACTGGTGCCGCGACGAAGCCAATGTCCTGATTTGTGGGATGCCGGGCGTAGACGCCATGCTGGCCGGCGGTCAACACTGAGGGCGTGACACGCAACGTCCTCATCTTTGGGTATCCGGGCGTGCAGGCGCTGGATGTGGTCGGCCCGTCGGAGGTGTTTGCCTCGGCGTCGCTGAAACTGGCCGGCGATGGCCGCGGCCAGGACGGCTACCACGTCGCCGTGGCCGGTATCGACGGCCTGCCGGTGACCACCACCAGCGGGTTGACCCTGGCGGGTGCGGTATTGCCCGATCCCACCCAGCCGGTGGACACCCTGGTGCTGCCCGGCGGCGCCGGCGTCGAGGCGACGCGGGCCAACCCGGCGGCCGTGGAGTGGATCCGCACCGCGGCGCATCACACCCGGCGGGTGGTCAGCGTCTGTACCGGCGCCTTCCTGGCTGCCCAAGCCGGCCTCCTGGACGGCTGTCGTGCCACCACCCACTGGGCGTTCGCCGACCGGCTGGCCCGGGAGTTCCCGGCGATCACCGTCGATCCGGAACCCATCTTCGTGCGCAGCTCCGAGACGGTGTGGTCGGCCGCCGGGGTGACCGCCGGCATCGACCTCGCGCTGTCGCTGGTCGAAGACGACCACGGCACCGAGGTCGCGCAGACGGTGGCCCGCTGGCTGGTGTTGTATCTGCGCCGCCCCGGCGGGCAGACCCAGTTCGCGGCACCGGTGTGGCTGCCCCGGGCGCGCCGCGACCCGATCCGTGGCGTCCAAGAGGCGGTCGAATCCGAACCCGGTGCGCCGCACCGCATCACCGACCTGGCCGCCCGTGCCGCGATGAGCCCGCGGCATTTCACCCGGGTGTTCACCGCCGAAGTCGGGGTGGCGCCGGGCACCTACGTCGAGCGGGTCCGGACCGAGGCCGCGCGCCGCCAGCTCGAGGAGACCGACGACACGGTCGTCGTCATCGCCGCCCGCTGCGGGTTCGGCACCGCGGAAACCATGCGCCGCACCTTCATCCGTCGTCTCGGTGTGTCACCCGACCACTACCGCAAAACCTTCGCCTGAAAGGACCACCCATGCAGATCGCGATCGTGCTCTACCCCGGCTTCACCGCGCTGGACTTCATCGGCCCCTACGAGGTGTTGCGCAGCCTGCCCGACGCCGAGGTGCGGTTCGTCTGGCACGAGGTGGGCCCGATCACCGCCGATTCCGGCGTGCTGGTGGTCGGCACCACCCACGCGCTGACCGAAACACCGGCGCCCGACGTGGTTTTGGTTCCGGGCGGCCCGGGCTCGCTGGCCGCCGCCCGCGACACGGCCCTGCTGGACTGGCTGCGGCAGGCTCAGCGGTCCGCCGCCTGGACCACGTCGGTGTGTACCGGGTCGGTGGTGCTGGCCGCCGCCGGGCTGCTGGAGGGCAAGCGGGCCACCTCGCACTGGTCGGCGCTGAGCACCCTGAAAACCTTCGGGGTGACCCCGGTCAACGACGAACGCGTGGTGCGCCAAGGCAATATCGTCACCGCCGCCGGTGTGTCGGCCGGGATCGACCTGGCGCTGTGGCTGGCCGGGCAGATCGCCGGGGACGGCCGTGCCAAAGCCATTCAACTGGTGATCGAATACGACCCGCAGCCGCCCTTCGACTCCGGGCATATGTCGAAGGCGTCGACGGCAACCAAGGCCGCCGCTACCGCGCTGCTGGCCAAGGACGTGATCAAGCCCGCGCCGCTGAAAGCGGCGACCCTGCTGCTGTGGGACCGGGCGCTAAGCGCCGCACGGGCCAGATAGCTGGCACGAGCAGACGCAAAATCGCACGATTCGGCCACGCCGAATGCGATTTTGCGTCTGCTCGCGGGGGTGGCGGGTGGGCGGAACCGCGGTCAGGAGTCCAGCCGGCGCAGCAGGGCGCGGGTGCGGGCGCGGCCCTCGGCCGACGGGTCGAACACCACGCCGACGAACTCGTCGACCCCGGCCCCGCCTAACCCAGACAGGCGCTCGCTCACCGCGGCCTCGTCGCCGATGATCGCGGCGTCCTCCGGGCCGGCGAAACCCTCCCGATCCAACATGGCGCGATACGACGGCAGCCGCCCGTACATGGCGAACTGTTCGGCGGCCCGGGCCCGCAGCCCTGCCGCGTCGTCGGTGACCGCGACCGGCAGCGCCGCGACCACCCGCACCGCCCCCTCGGGACGCCCGGCCGCCGCCGCGCGCAGCGTCGGCCCGACGTGCTCGGCCAGCGTCGTGGGCCCGGTCATCCAGGTGACGGTGCCCGCGGTGCGCCGACCGGCCAGCTTCAGCAGCTGCGGGCCCAGGGCGGCGATGTACACCGGCGGCGGAGGTGCACCCGGAATCTGCAGCGCCCCGCGGGTGGTCACCGTCTCCCCGGGCGCGTCCGCGGACTGCCCGGCCAGCAGCGGCTGCAGGCCGTCGAGGTACTCGCGCAGCCGCCGCACCGGCTTGTCCCACGGGATGCCCCACATGCCCTCGGTGACCGCCTGATGGGTCATGCCCAGGCCGAGCAGGAAGCGTCCGTTGCCGATCAGGCTCAGCGTCAGCGCCCGCTGGGCCAGCAGCATCGGGTGCTGGTTTTGGATCGGGATGACGCCGGTGCCGACCTCGATGCCGTCGACCTCGCGCAGCGCGACCGCCAACACCGTCAGCAGGTCGGGCTCGTACGGCATCTGGGTCAGCCAGACCCGGCGGAAGCCCTCGCCGTGCAGTTGGGCGAGGTTGTCGACGGTGGCATCGACCGCGGAACGGCCGCCGGTCTCACTGAGCGAACTGAGGATGCTGACCTGCATGGCGCATCACCCTAACCGGTGACGTGCGGCCAGAAGGGGGATTCGGGGGCGGGCTGCACCCGCCGCCGGATCCCCGCTGTCCGGCGGCGGAGGTTGGGAAGCTCCGTGTTGCCATCGGGTCGGGGGGTTGGATGGCAACACGGAGCTGTCCGTGTATCGGTTACCCGGCGCGGGGTGTTACAAACCCGTGGCTCAGGCTTCCAGGATGGCGGCCACGCCTTGTCCGCCGGCCGCGCAGATCGAGATCAGCGCCCGCACCGGCTTGTTGGCGGCCGCGCCCTTCTTCTCGGCCTTGGCCTCCGCCAGCTGCTTGGCGGTCTGCGCCAGGATCCGGCCGCCGGTGGCGGCGAACGGATGACCGGCGGCCAGCGAGGAGCCGTTGACGTTGAGCTTGGACCGGTCGATGGCGCCCAACGCGGCGTCCAGCCCCAGCCGCTCCTTGCAGTAGTCCTCGGATTCCCAGGCCTGCAGGTGGCAGAGCACCGTCGAGGCGAAGGCCTCGTGGATCTCGTAGAAGTCGAAGTCCTGCAGCGTGAGCCCGTTGCGGGCCAGCAGCCGCGGCACCGCATACGTCGGCGCCATCAGCAGGCCGTCGGCGCCGTTGACGTAGTCGACCGCGGCGGTTTCGGCGTCGACGAAGTAGGCCAGCGGCGTCAGCTTGTGCGCGGCCGCCCACTCCTCGCTGGCCAGCAGCGCGACCGAGGCGCCGTCGGTCAGCGGGGTGGAGTTCCCCGCCGTCATCGTCGCGTCGCCGGCCTTGACCCCGAACACCGGCCGCAGCGTGGCCAGCTTCTCCACGCTGGAGTTGGGGCGTAGGTTGTCGTCGCGGTACAGCCCGAGGAACGGGGTGACCAGGTCATCGAAGAATCCCCGGTCGTAGGCGGCGGCCATGTTGCGGTGGCTGGCGGCGGCCAGCTCGTCCTGCGCGACGCGGTTGATCCCCATCTGTTTGGTGGTGATGGCCTGGTGGTCGCCCATCGACAGCCCGGTGCGCGGCTCGCTGTTGACCGGGATCTCCACCCCGAGGCTGGCCGGCAGCTTGCCCGCCAGCTGCAGCCGCTGCAGGTTGGACTTGGCGCGGCGCAGGGCCAGCAGGGTGCGGCGCAGGTTGTCGCCGAACGCGATTGGGGCGTCGGAGGTGGTGTCCACCCCGCCGGCCGCGGCGACCTCGTAGCGACCCGCGGCGATGCCGTCGGCCGCGCAGATCGCGGCCTGCAGCCCGGTGCCGCAGGCCTGCTGCACGTCGAACGCGGGGGTGTACGGCGACAGCGCCGAGCCCAGCACGCATTCGCGCATCAGGTTGAAGTCGCGGCTGTGCTTGAGCACCGCGCCGCCGATGACCGCGCCGAGGCGTTCCCCGGCCAGCCCGAAGCGGTCCACCAGCCCGCCCAGCGCGGCGGTGAACATGTCCTGGTTGGAGGCGTCGGCGTAGGCGCCGTCGGAGCGGGCGAACGGGATGCGGTTGCCGCCCAGCACGGCCACCCGCTGCCGCGTCTGGGGGGTGTTCTTGGCTGTCGGGGTGCTTGCAGTGGCCACGATGTCTCCGTGTTGTCGATTTGGGGTTGATCCGCCTTCGGACCCATACTACTCACTGTTCTTACTCTGGAGTAAGTTCGTGGTCGATGCGTACGGTTGTCTGTTGAGACGACACACCCGACACGGAAGGCAGCTGCATGGCTCCCAAGGTTTCCTCGGATCTGTTCTCGCAGGTCGTCAACTCTGGTCCCGGGTCGTTTCTGGCCAAACAACTCGGTGTTCCGCAGCCCGAGACGCTGCGCCGGCATCGGGCGGGTGAGCCGCCGCTGGCCGGGTCGCTGCTGATCGGCGGCGACGGCCGGGTCGCCGAACCGCTGCGCGCCGCGCTGGCCGCCGACTACGACCTGGTGGGCAACAACCTGGGCGGCCGCTGGGCCGACTCGTTCGGCGGGCTGGTGTTCGACGCCACCGGGATCACCACCCCGGCCGGGTTGAAGGCGCTGCACGACTTCTTCACCCCGCTGCTGCGCAACCTGGGCCGCTGCGGGCGGATCGCGGTCATCGGCACCACCCCGGACCAGGCCGGCAGCGTCGACGAGCGGATCGCGCAGCGCGCGTTGGAAGGCTTCACCCGCTCGCTGGGCAAGGAGCTGCGCCGCGGGGCCACCATCGCGCTGGTGTACCTGTCCCCCGACGCCAAACCGGCCGCGACCGGGTTGGAGTCGACGCTGCGGTTCATCCTGTCGGCCAAATCCGCCTATGTCGACGGGCAGGTGTTCTACGTCGGAGCCGCCGATTCCACCCCGCCGGCCGACTGGGATAAGCCGCTGGACGGCAAGGTCGCGGTGGTCACCGGCGCGGCCCGCGGCATCGGCGCCACCATCGCCGAGGTGCTGGCCCGCGACGGCGCCCGCGTGGTCGCGGTCGACGTGGAGCCGGCCGCCGAGGCGTTGGCGGCCACCGCCAGCAAGGTCGGCGGCACCGCGCTGACGCTGGATGTGACCGCCGACGACGCGGTGGACAAGATCACCGAGCACCTGCGCGAGCATCACGGCGGCAAGGCCGACATCCTGGTCAACAACGCCGGCATCACCCGCGACAAGCTGCTGGCCAACATGGACGACGCGCGCTGGGACGCGGTGATCGCGGTGAACCTGCTGGCCCCGCAACGCCTCACCGAAGGCCTGGTGGGCAACGGCAGCATCGGCGAGGGCGGCCGGGTGATCGGGTTGTCCTCGATGGCCGGGATCGCCGGCAACCGCGGCCAGACCAACTACGCGGCCACCAAGGCCGGCATGATCGGGCTGACCGACGCGCTGGCCCCGGCCCTGGCCGACAAGGGCATCACCATCAACGCGATCGCGCCCGGGTTCATCGAGACCGCGATGACGGCGGCGATCCCGCTGGCCACCCGCGAGGTGGGGCGCCGGCTCAACTCGCTGTTCCAGGGCGGTCAGCCCGTCGACGTCGCCGAGACCGTCGCCTACTTCGCCAGCCCGGCGTCAAACGCGGTGACCGGCAACACGATCCGGGTCTGCGGCCAGGCCATGCTGGGGGCATGACCGTGACCCAGGTGAGCCAGGTGAGCCAGCCCAGCGGGCTGAAGAACATGCTGCGGGCGGCGGCCGGGGCGCTGCCGTTCATTCCGCGCAGCGACACCCTGCCCGACCGCACGCTGCGGGTCGACGAGTTGGCCATCGACCGCACCAACGTCGCCGAATACGCCGCGGTCACCGGGTTGCGCTACGGCGACACGGTGCCGCTGACCTACCCGTTCGCGTTGACGTTCCCGACGGTGATGGCGCTGGTGACCGGCTTCGACTTCCCTTTTGCCGCAATGGGAGCCGTGCACACCGAAAACCACATCACCTCCTACCGGCCGATCGCGGTGACCGACACCGTCGGGGTCGCGGTGCACGCGGAGAACCTGCGTGAACACCGCAAGGGCCTGCTGGTCGACGTGGTCACCGATATCAGCGTCGGCAACGACGTGGCCTGGCATCAGGTCACCACGTTTCTGCATCAGCAGCGCACCAGCCTGTCCGATGAGCCCAAACCGCCGCCGGCCAAGCAGCCCAAGCTGCCACCGCCGAACGCGATCCTGCGGATCACCCCCGGCCAGATCCGGCGCTACGCCAGCATCGGCGGGGACCACAACCCGATCCACACCAACCCCATCGGCGCCAAGCTGTTCGGGTTTCCGACCGTGATCGCGCATGGGATGTTCACCGCCGCAGCGGTGTTGGCCAACATCGAGGGCGAGCTGCCCGACGCGGTGCAGTACTCGGTGCGGTTCGGGAAGCCGGTGCTGCTGCCGGCCCGGGTCGGGCTCTACACCGACCGGGTCACCGGAGGCTGGGAGTTGGCGCTGCGCAACATCGCTAAGGGTTATCCGCACCTGACCGGCACGGTGCGGGGCCTCTGACCCCGTCGAGATCGACGTTTGCGTGACGAAGTGCGAGTAGCGGGCACGCAAACGTCGATCTCGGCGCACCGAAGGCGACACGTGCCCTACCCGGCGACCGCGGTGTCGGCGCTGCCGCTCGGGGTGCCCCGCAGGCCGCGCCAGAACAGGCTGATCATCAACTCGGCCGCGTCATCGACGTCGGTGTCGCCGGTGCTGATCCGGGTGGCCACCGCCTCCCCGGCGCCCACCAGGGCGACGGCCATCATCTCGAAGTCTTCGCCGGGTTCCGGGTTGCGGGTGCCGGCCCGCAACAGCCGGCTCACCAGCTCGATGATCCGCTCCCGGCCTTCGCGCACCGTGTGGGCGAACGCCTGCGAGCTGGTGGCCTGGGTGTACATCACGATCCACGACGCCCGGTTGGTGTCGATGTAGTTCAGGAACGCCAGGATGGTGTTGCGGAGCAGTTCACGCGGCGGCCGCTGAAAGTCGATGCCGGCCCGCACCGTCTCGATGAACCGGCTCAGCTCCCGGTTCAGGCAGGCGCCGAACAGCTCCTCTTTGGAGCCGTAGTACAGGTACAGCATCGGCTTGGAGATCTGCGCCTCGGCGGCGATGGCGTCCATCGAGGTCTCGTGGTAGCCGTTGACCGAGAACATCTGCACGGCCGCGTCCAGCATCTGCTGCTCCCGGACGGCACGCGGTAACCGCTTGGTTCCACCAGCCATCAGGCGCCGCTCCCTTCCGTGGTCCGCGTACGTTACTCAAGAGTAAGCAATGGCCACCCGACGCCGCGGACGGTTAGCCGCCGCAATGCGAATTGGTGCCCTTGATCGCCGCCACCCGCCGCAGCGAGGCATCCACCGCCGGCGTCGTCAGCTCGCCCGCGCCGACCGCCTGCTCCAGCCGGTCCAGCACCGCGCCCACCTCGTCGGTGGTGACCCACAGCGCCACGTCCACCCCGGCCTGCAGGCTGTGCAGCACCGCGTCGGGCACGCCGTAGTGTTCGCTGATCGCGGCCATCGACGACAGGTCGTCGCTGAATACCGGGCCGTCGAACGCCGGGCCGTGATAACCGGTGCCCTCGCGCAGCAGCCGCACCGCCTCCGGGCTCAGGCTGGCCGGGTTGTCCCCGGTCAGGCCGGGAACCTGCAGGTGGCCCATCATCACCGCCACCGGCGCCTGGGTGACCAGCGTCCGGTAGGGCACCAGGTCGTTGTCCTGTAGCGCCGCCAGCGGCGGGGTGACCACCCCGCCGGTGTGCGAATCCCCGGAGCCGTGGCCGTGGCCGGGGAAGTGCTTGAGCACCGGCAGCAGCCCGGCGTCGCGCAGGCCGCGGGCGTAGGCGCCGGCGTAGTCGGTGACGGTGGCCGGGTCCGCGCCGAACGATCGGTCGCCGATCACGGTGTCATCGGGCGCGTCGGTGACGTCGACGACCGGGGCGAAGTCGACGGTGATGCCCCGCTCGTGCATGCGGCGCCCCCGGTCCAGCGCCAGCTGGTAGACGTCGTCCACGGACTTGGTCTGCGCCAGCACCCGCGCCGACGGAGTCGAGCCGATCAGCGACGACAGCCGCGACACCCGGCCGCCCTCCTCGTCGACGCTGACCGCCAGCGGCAGCGGGCCGGCGTGCGCGGCGATGTCGGTCAGCGAGCCGTCGGACAGCATGGCCAGGTCGGTCCAGCTGCCGATGAAGATGCCGCCGACGTGGTGGTCGGTGACCACCGTGCGGGCGTCGGCCGCGTCCTTGACGCCGACCATCAGCAGCTGGGCCAGCTTGTCGCGC
>NZ_MLQM01000174.1:0-11480 GCF_001854525.1 Mycobacterium talmoniae | reverse complement strand
CGCCCCCGCCGACGAAGACGACGACTATGCGGCGGTGTCAGGTCAATTCGCCGGGATCGAGCTGAGCGAGTTCGCCTTCGAACGCCAGCACGCCCGGCGGATGGTGGTGATCTGGCTGGCGGTGCTGCTGGCGCTGACCGGGCTGGTCGCCGCGGTGGCCTGGACCCTCGGCAGCCACCTCAGCGCCCTGCTGTGACCCGGTGTGCTGGCCGTGCTGGCCGTGAGTGTGGGGTTGAGCCACGCGATCGCGTCGCGAGCGTGGCTCAACCCCACACTCGGCGCAACCAGGTGGCTTAGTCGCGCAGCATTTCGGCGACCAAGAACGCCAACTCCAGCGACTGCTGGGTGTTCAGCCGCGGGTCGCAGGTGGTTTCGTAGCGGCCGGCCAGATCCGAGTCCGAAATGTCTTGGGCGCCACCGAGGCACTCGGTGACGTCCTCGCCGGTGATTTCGACGTGGATGCCGCCCGGGTGGGTGCCCAGCGCCCGGTGCACCTCGAAGAAGCCCTGCACCTCGTCGACGATGCGGTCGAAGTGCCGGGTCTTGTAGCCGGTGGACGCCTCGTGGGTGTTGCCGTGCATCGGGTCGCACTGCCAGATCACCTGATGCCCGGTGGCCTGCACCTTCTCGATGATCGGCGGCAGCAGATCGCGCACCTTGGCGTTGCCCAGCCGGCTGACCAGGGTCAGCCGGCCCGGCTGGTGGTGCGGGTCGAGGCGTTCGACGTATTCGACGGCCTGCTCGGGGGTGGTGGTCGGGCCGATCTTGACGCCGATCGGGTTGGCGACCACCTCGGCGAACGCGATGTGGGCGCCGTCCAGCTGGCGGGTGCGCTCCCCGATCCAGATGTAGTGCGCGGACAGGTCATACAGCTGCGGCTTGCCGTTTTCGCCGTACTCGGCGTTGGACATCCGCAGCATGGCCCGCTCATAGTCGAGCACCAGCGCCTCGTGGCTGGCGTAGATCTCGGCGGTCTGCAGTTCGCGGTCGGCCACCCCGCAGGCGTCCATGAACTTCAGGCCCCGGTCGATTTCGCTGGCCAGCGCCTCGTAGCGGGCCCCGGCCGGGGAGGTGCGGACGAATTCGCGGTTCCAGTCGTGCACCAGCTGCAGCGACGCCAGGCCCGACGACGTCAGCGCCCGCACCAGGTTCATCGCCGCGCTGGCGTTGGCGTAGGCGCGCACCAGCCGGGACGGGTCGTGTTCGCGGACCGCGGCGTCGGGGGCGAAACCGTTAACCATGTCGCCGCGGTAGGACTTCAGGCCCAGCGCGTCGATGTCGGCCGAGCGGGGTTTGGCGTACTGGCCGGCGATGCGGGCCACCTTGACCACCGGCAGGCTGGCGCCGTAGGTGAGCACCACCGCCATCTGCAGCAGGGTGCGGATATTGGCCTTGATGTGCGGTTCGGTGTTGTCGACGAAGGTCTCCGCGCAGTCGCCGCCCTGCAGCAAAAACGCCTCCCCGCGGGCGACCTGGGCCAGCTGCGCCTGCAGCCGGACGATCTCGGAGGGCACCGTGATCGGCGGCACGCTTTCCAGCACCGTGCGCATCGCGGCGGCCTGCTCGGCCGGCCAGCTGGGCTGCTGGGCGGCCGGTTTGGCCAGCGCCGCATCCAGCCGCGCCCGCAGCTCGGCCGGCAGCGGCGGCAGCGGCGGCAGCTGGTCGATCGGTACGTCCACGGTCCAGTTCACCCGTACATGGTAGCCGGGCGGTGCGGGCCCGTGATCAGGGCGAACGCTCCTCCCCCGTGATCACCCGGTAGCGGCGCAGCTGTTCGCGGGCGTCGACGAGCGCGTCGTGGGTGTCGGCCGGCCGCGGCGGCAGCGGCGGGCAGCCCCGGTCCTCCCACAGCTGCCGCAGGTCACGGGTGAACCGCGGCATCGGCGCGGGCAGGTCGGGCATCGCCCCCCACAGCTGGCACAGCACCACGTGGTCGTAGGCGCCGACCCAGGCCCACAGCTCGATCGGCGCGCCGCCGTCGACACGCAGGAACGCCTCCAAATCGGCGCGGATCTGCTGCCGGGAACGCCACAGCGGCGACGCCGGCGACGGCAGCTTGGGCAGCACATGGGTGCGCACCCAGCGCCCGGCCCGGGCCGGGTCGAATTCGGTGGAGATCCCGTAGTATTCGCGGCCGTCCTCGGCGGCCACCCCGATCGAGATCAGCTCGATGGTGCGGCCGTCCTCGATGAATTCGGTGTCGTAGAAATACCTCACCGCGGCGAGCCCTCGGGGGTGCGCCGCAGGATCGGCAGCGGCCCGGTCGGCGGCGGCGCGGCGTGCACCTCGCGGTCCAGCTGCGCGTCCACCGCGACCTCATCGGGCCGGTGCGGCGAGCCGGCGATCGCCTCCTGCAGCCACAGTTTGGCGCGCACCACCGGCCGGCGCAGCTTGCGTTCCCGCTGCAGGGCGCGCCGCATCCGCTCGGGCCGGTGGCTGTAGCGGAACCGGGCCCAGGGGGCGTGCGGACGCGACAACCGGGCCGCCCCGATGACCAGCAGCGGGAAAAAGAACATCCCGATCAGCCCGGTCCACACCTTGCCCTTGAGCACCACCAGCACCGCCAGCGGCAGCGTGGTCACCACCCCGGCGATCACCGCCGCCCGGATCACGTCGGAGTGGGTGTCGTGCCACACCGCCAGCAGGAAGGTCAGCGGGTGAAAGCCCAGCACCAGCAGCCCGGTCACCGCGACGGCGGCGAACACCGCGTCCACCGACGAGCGCCCGTCCTCCTCCCAGTACACGTCGGCCAGGTGCAAGATCAGCGCATACTCGTCGAGCACCAGCGCCGCCCCGATCCCGAAGACGGTGGCCGCGGCGATGAATTGGAAGTCGCGCCCGTGGTTGGACAGCGCCACCAGCGTCACCCCGGACAGCAGCGCCAAAATGATCCCGAACACCACGTGGTGGATATGCACCGAGCCGACGTAGATATTGCGCGGCTGCCACCATTTGCGCGGGGCATCGCTGCCGGCGCGGCGCCGGACGTAGCGGACCGTGGTCCGGGTCACCAGGAACGTCAGGATGAACGCGACCAGGCAGCACAACAACGGCAGTCGGCCGCGGTTGACGATGTCCTGCTGGAACCACTCGAGCACCTAAGAAACGTACGCCCAACGGCGACACCACGCCCGGATCACATTCGGCATGGCGCGGGCAGCGGATAGGCTGTCGAGCGACATGAGTACATCGCGGTCGCCCGACGTGGGCCGTTGGCGCGGGCGCGGGGGTGCGTGGCGGGCCTTAGCCGTGCTGGCGGTGCTGGCGTTGGGGTACGCCACCTGGCGGGTGATCGGGTACACGCCGTACCGCATCGACATCGACGTCTACCGGATGGGCGCCCAGGCCTGGCGCGACGGCCAGCACCTGTACGGCAACGCGCTGTTTCGCACCGGGGTCAAGGAAACGTCGCTGCCGTTCACCTATCCGCCGATGGCCGCCGTGCTGTTCACCCCGTTCACCTGGGTGTCGCTGGGCGGGGCGGCCGCCGCGCTGACGGTCATCTCGACGGTGCTGCTGGTGGTGTCGACCGCGATCGTGCTGAGCGCCCTGGGGGTGTGCACCGACGCCGCGGTGCCCGGCGGGCCGGTGTGGTGGCGGCGCACCGTGCTGGCCACCGCGATCGTCGCGGCCGCGATCTGGCTGAACATGGAACCGATCATGTCCAACTTCGGCTACGGCCAGATCAACGCGGTGCTGATGACGTTGGTCATCGCCGACTGCCTGCCGCAACGCACCCGGTGGCCCCGCGGCATGCTGCTGGGGCTGGCGATCGCGGTGAAGCTGACCCCGGCCGTGTTCTTGCTGTATTTCCTGTTGCGCCGCGACCGTCGGGCCGCGCTGACCGCGCTGGCCACCCTGGCGGCCACGATCCTGGCGGCGTTCGCGGCAGCGCCCCGCGACTCCGTCGAGTACTGGACCAAGACGGTGTTCCACACCAACCGGATCGGCGACACCGCACTGAACACCAACCAGAACTTCACCGGGATCCTGGCCCGGATGGGTTTCAGCGGCGGCCCGTACCTGCTGCTGTGGCTGGCGGTGTGCGTGGCGACGCTGGTGCTCACCGGATGGGCGGTGCGCCGGGTGCTGGCCGCCGAGCAGCCGACGCTGGCGCTGATGGCGGTGGCGCTGTTCGGGCTGCTGGTCTCCCCGGTGTCGTGGTCGCATCACTGGGTGTGGTCGTTGCCGACGATCGTGATCCTCGGGGTGCTGGGTTACCGGCGCCGCAGCCCGGCGCTGCTCGGGTTGGCCGCCGCCGGGCTGGCCCTGATGCGCTGGTCGCCGATCCGGTTGCTGCTGGCCGACTCCAACCTGACCCAGCAGCTGATCGGGGCGTCCTACGTGTGGTGGGCGCTGGCGGTGCTGGTGACCGCCGGCCTGGCGGTCACCGCCCGCGTCGAGGAGCCCGGCGTCGCCGCGGACCCGGCCCCGGCCCGGCTGGCCGGCTAGCCGGCCGCGGTCTCCGGGATCCGGGTGGCCGACCGGCCGGACGGGTCACCGTCGCCGTTTTTGAGGCTGGCCGCGTAAATGTCGACGTATTCCTGACCGGACAGCCGCATCAGCTCGTAGACCACCTCGTCGATGACCGCGCGTTCGATGAACCGGTTGCCGGCCAGCCCGTCGAACCGGGAGAAGTCCATCGGCTGGCCGAACCGCACGGTGACCCGGCCGAACCGCAACATCTTGGTGCCCGGCGGGTTGACCACGTTGGTGCCGATCATCGCCACCGGGATCACCGGAACCCCGGTTTGCAGCGCCAGCCGCGCCAACCCGGTCTTGCCCTTGTACAGCCGGCCGTCCGGGGAGCGGGTGCCCTCCGGGTACATGCCCAGCAGTTTGCCGTCGTCGAGCAGTCGCTGGGCGGTGTCCAGCGCGGCCTGGGCGGCGTCGGCGTTGGTGCGGTCGATCGGCACCTGCCCGACGGCGGTGTAGAACCAGCGGTTAAACCAGCCCTTGAGCCCGGTGCCGGTGAAATACTCCGACTTCGCCAAGAAGGTGATCCGCCGCCGCACCACCAGCGGCAGGTAGAAGCTGTCCATCACGGCCAGGTGGTTGCTGGCCAGGATGACCGCCCCGTCGTCCGGGACGTTTTCCAACCCTTCGACTTTTGGCCGGCCAAGCAGGGCAAGCAGTGGGCCCAGGAGAATGTACTTGAACAGCCAATACCACATGGACCCTCCCGCTTGCCCGCACCGGACCGTGCTCTGGAACAACCTTACCCACCGACTGTGGATGCCACCACAGCTCACCGGCGCCGAAATGCGGCGCCGGGCCGTCGGTTTGTGCGTCGGTCGCCGCTACCGCCGGCCCGGTCAATCCTGGACGATGACCGGGATGGGCTGATACCGGCTCTTGTCGGTGGGTTCCCCGCCGGGCGGGCCGTCCGGCGGCGGTGGTTGGTCGCGGGGCCCGTCGACGTCGGCGACCATGGCCCGGATGACCGCCAGCAGCGCGGTGCTGTGCTCGGCGATGACGGTCAGCAGCGGGTGTTGTTCGCCGCTGACCACCGCGGCCAGCGCGCACACCGGGCACCACACCTGCTGGCATTTACCCGGGTCGCCGGCCGCGGCCAGCGCCGCCGCGGTCCGCAGCGCCGGGTCGATCCCGTCCAGGATGGCCTGCGCGAGTTTGCGCAACTCGGGCCCCAACTCACCTAAGTCGGGGTGCACGCGAGTCATTGGGGCCACACCTCCGGGTCGGGTCGGAACCGCACCGTCAGCTCGGTGCCGCGCAGCGTGGCGTCTAGCACCGTGCAGCGCCGCAGCACCGACGCCAGCCGTACCCTGCGCCGCATCCCGCCGGCGCTGATGATCAGGTCGTCGTCGACCCGGCCCAAGCTCAGCGCGCCGGAATCGATCTGGGGCAACTCTAGCCGCAACCGGTACACCGATCCCAGTCCCGACCCCGATTCCAGGTCCACCACCGGCCGCAGCGGCCCCGGCGGCGGCGAGCCGTCCCGGCGCCGCACGGTGTCCAGCAGCTCCCCCAGCGCCTTGGGGCCGATCGGTTCGCCGGCCAGGTGCGGCGCCAGCACCAGCGCCACGTCGCCGATGGCGGCGTCCAGCTCGTCGAGCACCGCGCGCTGCTCGGCGATCCGCTCGGCGTACCAGTCGAACGCCGGATGGTCGGGAAGGTTGCGGTACTCGTAGGAATCATCTTGCACCAAAACCTGATTGACGATCAGCTCGGCGACGTGCACGCCCATCAACGCCAGCGAACCCAGCGTGCGCACCGCCTCGGCGGCCACCACCCGTTCCGCGGTCAACACCAGGTGCGCGCGCACCCGCTGCCCGTCGGTCAGCAGCGCGCCCAGCCGCTGCACGCCGGCGTTGACCCGCTCCAGCAGGTCCACCACCGCGACCGACGCGGCGCCCTCGGCGCCGGCGGACAGCCGCCGATGCCGCGGCCAGGCCCGCTCCACGTAGAACTCGACGGTGGCGGGCAGGGTCAGCATCCGCAGCGCGTCGGCGGTGGAGGCGCAGTCGACCACGATGCGGTCCCACCGGCCCGCCGCGGCCAGCTCGCCCACCCGGTGCAGGCCGAGGATCTCCTGGATGCCGGGCACCGCCGAGAGTTCTTCGGGCGCAACCGCGCCCAGCTCGGAGTCGGGGAACCGCTCGTCGAACATGGCGGCCACCTCACGCCACCGCGCCTCCAGCAGCGCGGCGGTGTCCAGCGCCAACGCGTCCAGCACGCCGGCGCCGGCCCCGATCCCGGCGTCGTCGACGACGACCGGCACCGGATCACCCCGCCCGGTGGGCGGCACCGCGACCCCGAGCACATCGCCCACCGAGTGCGCCTGATCGGTGGACACCAGCAGCACCCGCCGGCCGGCGCGCGCATCGCCGACGGCGGTCGCCGCCGCCAGCGTGGACTTCCCTACCCCACCCTTGCCGACGAAGAGACTGATCCGCGCCAGGGTGGATGCGGCAGACTCACTCAGCCTCGACTCGTTTCTTCAGGTCCTTCAACGCGGTGTCGGTGATCCGGCGCTCCGCCTTGCGTTTGAGCAGCCCGATCATCGGCATGGCCAAATCCACCGTGAGCTCGTAGGTGACCTCGGTGCCGGACCCCTTGGGGGTGAGCCGGTATTCCCCGTCGAGCGACTTGAGCAGCGAACCGGACACCAGCGACCAGCGCACCGAGCCGCGGTCTTTCGGCCAGTCGTAGGAGAACACCAGGGTGTCCTTGAGGACCGCGGCGTCCAGCACCAGCCGGGCCACCTTCGGGTAGCCGTCGGCGTCGGTCTCCAGCACCTCGGCCTGGGTGTACTCGGACACCCATTCGGGGTAGGACCCGATGTCGGCGATGACGTCCATCACCGTGCCCGGGTCCGCGTCGATGTAGATCGTCTGCGCCGTCTTATCCGCCACCTGGTCGCTTCCCTATCACTTCCTGCCGCCCCGGGGACAAACGGTACCTCCCTGCGGCGGCGCCGGTTAGGCCTTAGTGCGTCAGCGCCAGCGGAGACACACCCACCGGCCGGGACCGTTCCAGGGTCGTCTTGACTTCGAACGCCATTTTCTTGCCGGCCACCCGGCGGCGGTGCACCATCTTGGCCAGGTTCATCCGGGCCAGGTCGCGGGCGGTCGCCCCGGACGGCTCGGCGTGCAGAAAGTAGTGCAGCAGCACCCCGTCCAGCACCGGCTCCAGCCAGATCTCCATGGTGCCGGTCAGCGGCCCGGTCACCGACCACCTGATGCCCTTGTCGGCGCGGTCTTCGACCACCGTGAGCCGCAAGTCCGGCCACCACCGCCGCCAGCTCGCCGGGTCGGCGACCGCCGCACCGACCCGCACGCCGTCGGCCGCGACGTAGGTCTGGTCGGCGACCTGGATGCTGTTCATTGCCCTACCTTCACATATGCCCCGTACGGCGGCGCGCCGGCCCGCGCCTGCGCGGCCGACCGTGAACACCATCACAGCTGGCGGCGGGCGCCCATTAGGCTTGGTCAGCATAAAACGGCACCCCAGGAGAGGTCAGCAACGTGCGTGAGTTCAGTGTCCCCGCTCCGTTTACCGTCGACGAGCGTGACAACGTCGTCGCCACGGTATTCGAGCACGAACGCAACGATCCCGACTTCGTGCTCTATCAACACTTGGTCGACGGGGCCTGGACGGACGTCACCGCCGCGGCGGCGGTGGCCCAGATTCGCTCGACGGCATTGGGTTTGATCGCCCAGGGGGTGCAGGCCGGGGACCGGGTCGCGGTGTTGTCGGCGACCCGGCACGAGTGGATGATCCTGGATCTGGCCATCCTGGCGGTCGGCGCGGTCACCGTGCCGATCTACGAAACCTCCTCGGCCGACCAGGTGCGCTGGGTGCTGCAGGACTCCGAGGCGGTGCTGCTGATCGCCGAAACCGACGCGCACACCACGCTGGCCGGCGGGCTCACCGGCGACCTGCCGGCGCTGCAGCGGGTGCTGACCATCGACGGGGCGGGACCCAACGCGCTCGACGAGCTCGCCGAGGCCGGCGCCGCGGTCGAGCCGGGCGAGCTGGCCAAGCGGACCGAGGCGCTGCGGGCCGAGGACCCCGCCACTTGATCTACACCTCGGGCACCACCGGCCGGCCCAAAGGCTGCCAGCTCACCCACGCCAACCTGGTCTACGAGATCCGCGGCGCCAAGGAGGTGTTGCCGACCCTGCTGCGCAAGGGTGAACGGCTGCTGATCTTCTTGCCGCTGGCGCATGTGCTGGCCCGGGCGATCACGCTGGCCGCGCTGGCCAACCAGGTCACGGTCGGATTCACCAGCGACATCAAGAATCTGGTGCCGATGTTCGCGGTGTTCAAACCGACGGTGGTGGTGTCGGTGCCGCGGGTGTTCGAGAAGGTGTACAACACCGCCGCGCAAAACGCCGCCAACGACGGCAAGGGCCGGATCTTCCAGGCCGCCGCCCAGACCGCGGTGGACTGGAGCGAGGCCCTCGACGCCGGCGGCCCCGGGCTGGTGCTGCGCGCCAAGCACGCGCTGTTCGACCGGCTGGTCTACCACAAGCTGCGCGCCGCGCTGGGCGGTGACTGCCGGGCCTCGATCTCCGGCGGCGGGCCGCTGGGGGTGCGGCTGGGCCACTTCTACCGCGGCGTCGGGCTGACCATCTACGAGGGCTACGGCCTGACCGAGACCAGCGCGGCCATCACCGTCAACCAGGTCGGCGGCCTCAAGGTCGGCACCGTCGGAAAGTTGCTGCCGGGCAACAGCATGCGCATCGCCGACGACGGCGAGCTGCTGGTGCGCGGCGGGGTGGTGTTTGCCGGCTACTGGCGCAACGAGCAGGCCAGCGCCGAGGCGCTGACCGACGGCTGGTTCAAGACCGGCGACTTGGGCGCGGTGGACGCCGACGGCTTTTTGACCATCACCGGCCGCAAGAAGGAGATCATCGTCACCGCCGGCGGCAAGAACGTCGCCCCGGCGGTGCTCGAGGACCAGCTGCGGGCGCACCCGCTGATCAGCCAGGCGATGGCCGTCGGCGACGCCAAACCGTTCGTCGGCGCCCTGATCACCATCGACCCCGAGGCGTTCGACGGCTGGAAGCAGCGCAACGGCAAGGACGGCGGCGCGTCGGTGGCCGATCTGACCACCGACCCCGACCTGGTCGCCGAGGTGGAGGCCGCGGTCAAACAGGCCAACACCGCCGTGTCGCACGCCGAGTCGATCCGCAAGTTCCGGATCCTGCCGGTGGATTTCACCGAGGACACCGGCGAACTGACCCCGACGATGAAGGTCAAGCGCAAGGTGGTGGCCGAGAAGTTCGCCGACGAGATCGAGGCGATCTACGCCAAGTAGCAGCCCCCGCGGACTAACCCAGCAGCGCGGCCAGCCGGGCGGCCAGGGTGTCCCACCGCCAGTTCGCCAGCACCCAGTCCCGCCCGGCCGCGCCCATCGCCGCGGCCCGGTCCGGATCGGCCAGCAGCCCGCCGACCGCGTCGGCGACCTGCTGCACCGACCGGCCGTCGACCACGAGCCCGGTTTCGTTGTCCCGCACGGTTTCCGGGGCGCCACCGGAGTCGCCGGCCACCACCGGCACCCCGGTGGCCGAGGCCTCCAGGAACACGATGCCCAGCCCCTCCACGTCCAGGCCGGCGCCGCGGGTGCGGCACGGCATCGCGAACACGTCCGCCATGCCGTAGTGGGCGGGCAGCTCGGCGGTCGGCGCGCCGCCGGTGAACGTCACGTGCTCGGCCACCCCGACCCGCTGCGCCAGCCGGCGCAGCGCCGCCAGGTACGGGCCGCCGCCAACGATGACCAGCGCGGCCCCGTCGACGCGGCGCCGGATCGCCGGCAGCGCCCGGATCAGCATGTCCTGGCCCTTGCGGGGCACCAGCCGGGACACGCACACCACGGTGGGGCGCGCACCGAGCCGGTAGCGGGCGCGCAGCTCGGCGCGGCCGGCCGGGTCGGGCGCAAACCGGTCGGTGTCCACCCCGGACGGCAGGTGCTCCAGGCCGGCCGCCGGGCCGAACGCGGCGGCGAACCGGGCCCGGGTGTAGCGGCTGACGAAGGTCACCACGTCGGTGTGGTCGCCGATGCGACGCAGCGCCGAGCGGGCCCCCGGCAGCATCGACCAGCCCACCTCGTGGCCGTGGGTGCTGGCCAGCACCCGGGTCGCGCCGGCCCGGCGGGCCCGGGGCGCCAGCAGCGCCAGCGGGGCCGCCGCGCCGAACCAGACGGTGTCGGCGCCGTGGTCGGCGATCAGCCGCCGCATCCGGGCGTCGACGCCGGGGCCGGGCAGCATCAGCGTGCCCGGGTGGCGCACCACCCGATACCCGGCCCGCGCGTCGTAGGCGCCGGCGCCCTTCCACGCCGGCGCGTACACCGTCACGTCGTGCGCCCCGCTTGCCACCACCCGGCGCACGAGTTCTTCCAGGTAGGACTGGATGCCGCCGCGTCGCGGCGGAAAGTCGTTGGTTACCAGCAGGACCCGGCTCACCCCGAGTACGTTAGCCGGTCAGCCAGCGCTGCCAGCGCGCCAGCAGGTCGGGCAGGTCGGCGTCGAGCACGGTGCGCACCGCGGTGCCCGCATCGGGGTGGCCGGCCCCGCAGGCGACCAGGTAGAGCTCGCGCAGCGTGGCCGGTCCGTAGCTGTCGGCGACGAACCGGGCGAACCACCAGGCCCGGTCGTAGGCCAGCGTCCGCTGCGGCCCGGGGGCGTCCAGGTCGGCGTCGGTGGGCAACGCCAGCGGGGCGGCGGCCCGGCCCGGCCGCGGGGCGGCGGGGCGGGCGACGAAATCGGCCACCCCCTCGGTCAGCCAGCGCGGCGCGTCCAGCGCGGTGTCGCGGCGGGCGGCGTAATGGAACAGCTCGTGGCCGAGCACCAGGCGGAGCGCCCCCGGTCTCCCCGCGGCCGCCCCCGGCGCCCGCCCCACCCCCTCTCCCGCCGCGGCCCCGCGGGCCGCGGGCTGGGCGGTCGCCCGGGGCGCCTTTGTCCCGTTGGGGGGGGGCGGGGCGCTGTGTGGGTGGGTTGGGGGGCGTTGGTGGG
>NZ_MLQM01000173.1:0-11483 GCF_001854525.1 Mycobacterium talmoniae | reverse complement strand
GCAGCAGCGCGTCGATGCCTCAAACGCCGCATCGCCCGACGCGTATACCAAGCCCTTCTCACCAGCACCAAACCCGAAATCAACCACCTAAAACCAGCAGCCGCTTGACATAGGAGCTATTGCTCGCGGACGAAGTGGCTAGCGCTGGGGTAGGTCGGTCGGCTTGATCGGGGCCGGCAGGGCGGTGCGCCCCATCAGGTAGCGGTCCACCCCGGCCGCGGCGGCGCGGCCCTCGGCGATCGCCCACACGATCAGCGACTGGCCCCGGCCGGCGTCGCCGGCGACGAACACCCCGGGCACCGAGGTGGCGAAGTTGTCGTCCCGGGCGATGTTGCCGCGGTCGGTGAACTCCACCCCCAGGTCGGTCAACAGCCCCGGCTGCTCCGGCCCGACGAAGCCCATTGCCAACAACACCAGGTCGGTCTCCAGCTCGAAGTCGGTGCCCTCCACCTTCTCGAACTTGCCGTCGCGCATGGTGACCTCGTGCACCTTGAGCGCGGCGACGTGCCCGTCGCGGCCGACGAACTCCTCGGTGTTGACCGAGAACACCCGCTCGCCGCCCTCCTCGTGCGCCGAGGACACCCGGAACATCAGCGGATAGGTCGGCCACGGCGTCGACTCGGCGCGGGTGTCCGGCGGGCGCGGCATGATCTCGAACTGGTGGATGTTGACCGCACCCTGGCGGTGCGCGGTGCCTAGGCAGTCCGCGCCGGTGTCGCCGCCGCCGATGATGACGACGCGCTTGCCCTTGGCGGTGATCGGCGGCTCGCCGTCCGGCCCCAGCACATCGTCGCCTTGCTGGACGCGGTTGGCCCACGGCAGGTACTCCATGGCCTGGTGGATGCCGTCCAAGTCGCGGCCGGGGGCGGGCAGATCCCGCCCGACGGTGGACCCGTTGGCCAGCACCACCGCGTCGAAGTCGGCGCGCAACTGCGAAGCGGTGATGTCGACGCCGACGTTGACCCCGGCCCGGAACTCGGTGCCCTCGGCCTCCATCTGCGCCAGCCGGCGGTCGATGAAGCGCTTCTCCATCTTGAACTCGGGGATGCCGTAGCGCAGCAGGCCGCCGATCCGGTCGGCGCGCTCGAACACCGTCACCGCGTGCCCGGCGCGGGTCAGCTGCTGGGCGGCGGCCAGCCCGGCCGGCCCGGAGCCGACGACGGCCACGGTCTTGCCGGTCCGGGTCTGCGGCGGCAGCGGCACCACCCAGCCCTCATCGAAGGCGTTCTCGATGATGTCGTACTCGATCTGCTTGATGGTGACCGGATCCTGGTTGATCCCCAGCACGCACGACGCCTCGCACGGCGCCGGGCACAGCCGCCCGGTGAAGTCCGGGAAGTTGTTGGTGGCGTGCAGCCGTTCGATGGCGTCGCGCCAACGCCCGGTGCGCACCAGGTCATTCCACTCCGGGATCAGGTTGCCCAGCGGGCAGCCGTTGTGGCAGAACGGGATCCCGCAGTCCATGCAGCGGGTGGCCTGCTGCTGCAGGCTCGAGTGCGGGAAGTCCTCGTAGACCTCGTTCCAGTCGCGCAGCCGCAGTTCCACCGGCCGCCGCTTGGGCAGCTCGCGCTGGGTGTAGGTCAGAAAGCCTCTGGGGTCAGCCACGGGCCGCCGCCATGATCGCGTCGTCGGCGTTGGTGCCGGCGGCTTCGGCCTCGGCCATCGCCTGCAGCACCCGCTTGTAGTCGCGCGGCATCACCTTGGCGAAGTGCCGCTGCTGCGCCGGCCAGTCCGCCAGGATGCGCTGGCCCACCGCGGAATCGGTGGCGTCCACGTGGGCCTGCAACATGCCGTGCAGCCACTCGGTGTCGGTGTCGTCGAAGGAGTCCAAATCCACCATCTCGGTATTGAGGTTGGTCGGCAGCGTGCCGTCCGGGTCGTAGACATAGGCCACCCCGCCGGACATGCCGGCGGCGAAGTTGCGGCCGGTGGGGCCCAGGATGACGACCTTGCCGCCGGTCATGTACTCGCAGCCGTGATCGCCCACCCCCTCGACCACCGCGTGGGCGCCGGAGTTGCGGACCGCGAACCGTTCGCCGACCACCCCGCGCAGGAACGCCTGACCGCTGGTGGCGCCGAACAGGATCACGTTGCCGCCGATGATGTTCTCCTCGGCCACGTAGTTCTCTGGGGCGTTGTCGGAGGGCCGCACCACGACCCGCCCGCCGGACAACCCCTTGCCGACGTAGTCGTTGGCGTCGCCGTAGACCCGCAGCGTGATCCCGGCGGGCAGGAACGCCCCGAAGCTGTTGCCGGCCGACCCGTCGAAGGTGATGTCGATGGTGCCGTCCGGCAGGCCCTGCCCGCCGTAGGCCTTGGTCACCTCGTGGCCGAGCATGGTCCCCACGGTGCGGTTCACGTTGGAGATGGTCGTCGAAAAACGGACCGGTGTACCGGAATCCAGCGCTTCGCGGCTCATCACGATCAGCTGCTGGTCCAAGGCCTTATCCAGGCCGTGGTCCTGCCGCGAGCTGCAGTACAGGTCCTGGTTCATGAACGCCGATTCCGGCTCGTGCAGCACCGGGGTGAGGTCCAGCTTGTGGGCCTTCCAGTGTGCCCGGGCCAGCGTGGTGTCCAGCGACCCGACCTGGCCGACGGCCTCGTTGAGGGTGCGGAAACCCAGCTGCGCCATCAACTCCCGGACCTCTTCGGCGATGAACATGAAGAAGTTCTCGACGAATTCCGGCTTGCCGGTGAACCGTTCGCGCAGCACCGGGTTCTGGGTGGCCACCCCGACCGGGCAGGTGTCCAGGTGGCACACCCGCATCATGATGCAGCCGGTGACCACCAGCGGGGCGGTGGCGAAACCGAATTCCTCCCCGCCCAGCAGCGCGGCGATCATCACGTCGCGCCCGGTCTTGAGCTGGCCGTCGACCTGCACCACGATGCGGTCCCGAAGCCCGTTGAGCAGCAACGTCTGCTGCGTTTCGGCCAGGCCGAGCTCCCACGGCGCGCCGGCGTGCTTCTGCGACGTCAGCGGGGTGGCGCCGGTGCCGCCGTCGTGCCCGGAGATCAGCACCACGTCGGCATGGGCCTTGGACACCCCGGCGGCGACGGTGCCGACCCCGTTCTCCGACACCAGCTTGACGTGGATGCGCGCGGCGGGGTTGGCGTTCTTCAGGTCGTGGATCAGCTGCGCCAGATCCTCGATGGAGTAGATGTCGTGGTGCGGCGGCGGCGAGATAAGCCCGACACCGGGGGTGGAGTGCCGCACCTCGGCGATCCACGGGTACACCTTGTGGCCCGGGAGCTGGCCGCCCTCACCGGGTTTGGCGCCCTGGGCCATCTTGATCTGGATGTCGGTGCAGTTGGTCAGGTAGTGGCTGGTGACCCCGAACCGGGCCGAGGCGACCTGCTTGATCGCGCTGCGGCGCCAGTCGCCGTTCGGGTCGGCGTCGAAGCGGTCGACGTGTTCGCCGCCCTCCCCGGAGTTGGACCGCCCGCCCAGCCGGTTCATCGCGATGGCCAGGGTCTCGTGCGCCTCGGCCGAGATCGAGCCGTAGCTCATCGCGCCGGTCGCGAACCGTTTGACGATCTCGCTGGCCGGTTCGACCTCCTCGAGCGGCACCGGCGGGCGCACCCCGGCGCGGAACTTGAGCAGCCCGCGCAGCGACGCCATCTTCTCGCTCTGGTCGTCGACCAGCTTGGTGTACTCCTTGAAGATCGAGTACTGGCCGGTGCGGGTCGAGTGCTGCAGCTTGAACACCGTCTCCGGGTTGAACAGGTGGTACTCGGCGCCCTCACCCTCGCGGCGCCACTGGTATTCGCCGCCGACCGGCAGTTCGCGGTGCGCCCGCTCATCGGGGCGGTCCAGGTAGGCCAGCGCGTGCCGGGCGGCGACGTCGGCGGCCACGTCGTCGAGGGTGATCCCGCCGGTCGGGCAGGCCAGCCCGGTGAAGTACTCGTCGAGCACGTCCTCGGAGATCCCGACCGCCTGGAACAGCTGCGCCCCGGTGTAGGACGCCAGCGTCGAAATACCCATCTTGGACATGACTTTCAGGACACCCTTACCGGCGGCCTTGATGTAGTTGCCCAGCGCGGTTTCCCGGTCGATGCCTTCCAGCACCCCGCGGTCGAGCATGTCCTCGATCGACTCGAACACCATGTACGGGTTGATTGCCGCCGCGCCGAAGCCGACCAGCGCGGCCATGTGGTGCACCTCGCGGGCGTCGCCGGATTCGACCACCAGCCCGATCTGGGTGCGCAGCCGCTCCCGCACCAGGTGGTGGTGCACGGCCGAGACGGCCAGCAGCGACGGGATCGGCGCCAACTGCTCGGTGGACTCACGGTCGGACAGGATGATGATCCGGGCACCGTCGGCGATCGCCGCCGACACCTGGGTGCGCACCTCGTCGAGCGCGGTGCGCAACCCGGCGCCGCCCTCGGCGACCGGGTACAGGCAGCGAATCACCTGCGAGCGCAGGTTGACCCGGCGGCCGTTGACCTCCGCGTCCGGGTCGAGGTTGATCAGCTTGGCCAGCTCGTGGTTGCGCAGGATTGGCTGGGACAGCACGATCTGGTGGCACGAGTTCTCGGTCGGGTTGAGCAGGTCGCCCTCCGGGCCGAGCGCGCCCTGCAGGCTGGTCACGACCTCTTCACGGATGGCGTCCAGCGGTGGGTTGGTCACCTGGGCGAACAGCTGCTGGAAGTAGTCATAGAGCATCCGCGGCCGCTCGGAGAGCACCGCGATCGGGGTGTCGGTGCCCATCGACCCGATCGGTTCGGCGCCGGTGCGCGCCATCGGCGCCACCAGCAGGTTGAGCTCCTCGTAGGTGTAGCCGAAGGCCAGCTGCCGCAACACAATACGGTGGTGCGGCATCCGCGCGTAGTCGCCCTGCGGCAACTTGTCCAACGGAATCAGGCCGGTCTCGAGCCACTGCTGATACGGGTGTTCGGCGGCCAGTTCGGCCTTGATCTCCTCGTCGGAGACGATGCGGCCGGCGGCGGTGTCCACCAAGAACATCCGGCCCGGCTGCAGCCGGATCCGGCGCACCACCGTGGCCGGGTCCAGGTCCAGCACACCGGCCTCGGAGGCCATCACCACCAGGCCGTCTTCGGTGACCCAGATCCGCGACGGTCGCAGGCCGTTGCGGTCGAGCACCGCGCCCACCACCGTGCCGTCGGTGAACGTCATCGACGCCGGGCCGTCCCACGGCTCCATCAACGAGGCGTGGTACTGGTAGAACGCACGGCGGGCCGGGTCCATCGACTCGTGCCGTTCCCAGGCCTCGGGGATCATCATCAGCACCGCGTGCGGCAGGCTGCGGCCGCCCAGGTGCAGCAGTTCGAGCACCTCGTCGAAGCGTGCGGTGTCCGAGGCGCCCGGGGTGCAGATCGGGGTGAGCTTCTCGAACCCGTTCGGCCCGAAGACCTCGGTGTCGATCAGCGCCTCCCGGGCCCGCATCCAGTTCTCGTTACCGGTGACGGTGTTGATCTCACCGTTGTGGGCGATCCGCCGGAACGGGTGCGCCAGCGGCCAGGACGGGAAGGTGTTGGTGGAGAACCGGGAGTGCACGATCCCCAGCGCGCTGGTCAGCCGGTCATCTTGCAGGTCAAGGTAGAACGCCTTGAGCTGCGGGGTGGTGAGCATGCCCTTGTAGACGAACGTCTGCCCGGAAAGGCTTGGGAAGTAGACGGTTTCGCGGCCCGGCCCGTCCTGACCGGGACCCTTGGTGCCCAGTTCGTGTTCGGCGCGCTTACGGATCACGTAGGCCCGCCGCTCCAGCGTCATGCCGGAGGCGCCGGCGATGAACAGCTGCCGGAAGGTCGGCATCGCGTCGCGGGCCAGCGCGCCCAGCGACGAGTCATCGGTCGGGACGTCGCGCCAGCCGAGCACCTGCAGTCCCTCGGCCTCGACGATCTTCTCCACCGCCGCGCATGCCGTGGCGGCGTCCTTGGAGGACTGCGGCAGGAACGCGATGCCGGTGGCGTAGTCGCCCGGCGCCGGCAGGTCGAAGTCGACCACCGAACGCAGGAACTGATCGGGGACCTGGATCAGGATGCCGGCGCCGTCGCCGGTGTGCGGCTCGGCACCCTGGGCGCCGCGATGCTCGAGGTTGACCAGCGCGGTGATGGCTTTGTCCACGATGTCGCGGCTGCGCCGGCCATGCATGTCGACGACCATGGCCACACCACACGCATCGTGCTCGAATGCGGGGTTGTAAAGCCCGACTCGGCTGGGCATTCCCACCTGACCCTTCACAAAAGACTGTCTGCGCGGCATTGACGAAGATCCGCAACGCCGCATCCCGGAGGCAGCGGGCTGGGCCCCTTCGGTCTTGTCTTCATCGTCCGCCGGTGACGATCGCCCGGTCAGAGATACGACCGTGCAGCGCTGAACGGTGGCTCTAGTCCCGGTCTCGACAAGCCTTAAAACGATATGACAAAACCCGGCTGACATGCCAACTTGTTCAATGGTAGCCGCCCGTCGGCAGTGCCGAATTTCACAGCACACCGACAACGGGCGGGAGGGACCCGATCACGCCGCCCGCCTGCGGTTTTCTGCGCGGTCAGCGGGCCCGTCGACCCACAATCGCGGCCCGGTCGGCTTGGTCACGGCCGCGGGAACCGAGGGTGATTGTGCACGATCACCTGCTGTGATGGCAGGTCCAGGGGTGATCCGCGTGTCGCAAGGTGATATCGGTCACGCTGAGCGTTTTTCCGAGGTTGCGGGGCCGGCGACGTGGGCCAATCCGCGTAAATTGGGGTGGTTGTTCAGAAAAGCTAGTGGTTGGGTCCGGGGCCATGGCCACCCCTCGACGGTGATGCACCGCAAGTCATGGCCCCGGACCCCCGCCGGCCGGCTCGGCAAAGAGCCGGCACGAGCGGTTTTCCGTTAGTCGGTCACCGGCGAGGCGGAGCGGCGACGTTTCTGCCGCACCGGATAGCCGCCCCGCTCGGCCAGGGATTTGAGCTGACGCAGCGCGAAGGTGCGTCCCCGTCCCGCTTCGGGAATGACGATTCCGGCCCACAGCCCTTCGGCGCCTGGGGTCTCGTACGCGTCTCGTGCGCACAGCCAGCGCCGCGGGCAGCCGCGGCAGATCGCCTTGGTGGCGTCGTCGGTGGCCGTCATCCACCGGTCGGGATCTTGCACGCAGGCGCCAACGACGTCGTCGAGCATCCGTGGGTCAGATGAGGGGCTGGTCATCGGCGTTCCTTCCAAGGGGGATCAGTGGTTGAACCGTAGCATTCAAACTGAAGCAACGCAACTAGAGATCGCAATATCGATGACCGGCAAAGAAGTGTCGCTGCCCGACGGCGGCTGGTGGTATAGAGCAGACGGAATACTTACTCCCCTTAATTACCGGTATTTACCAGGTCGTTTACCGTTTGTTACTCAGCGTGCGGGGCCCGGTTTCGCGCCACCAGCCGCCCGCCGCGGCGGATCGGCGCAACGCGTCGAGACCGTAGCGACAGTACGGAAACGAAGCGGGCTCTACGATGCGAGTGCTACGGCTACCGCCGCATCACGGAGGTTCTGATGGGATTGGCCAAAGACGACGTGCGCGCGGTGATCGACGTCTACCTGCGGGCCTGGGTGACCCAGGACCCCGACCTGATCGTGACGGTGTTCACGCCGACGGCGACCTACCACGAACGGGTGTTGGGCGAGCCGATCCGCACCGCGGCGGGAATCCGGGACTACTGGCAAACCAAGGTCGTCGCCGAACAGGCCAACATCCAGGCCGAGCTGCTCAACCTCTACCTCGACGGGAACACCGCCATCGCCGAGTGGGAAGCCCGGTTCGACGACCTGGTCCAGGGCCGCCGCAAGCGGATGCGCGAGGTCGCGATCCTCGAGTTCGACGGCACCCGAATCGCTCGCCTGCGCGAATACTGGGCGTCTGAGCAGCTGAATTAACGCTGCGCCGACTACCCGTTCCCGTCAATTTTTCCGGCTTAGCCGATACTGGGAGCCGATGCCTGGCTGGCTCAACAAGGTCAGCACGCTGTCAGGCAGCCCGCAGATCTACCGAGGAACCGATGAACCAACGCGACGACTTCCTGCGAGACCGGCTGGGGTACGCGCCGACCAGCGCGCCCCCGGCACCGCCTCCCCAACCGGCGCCGGCTCAACCGCCGCAGCCGCCCACGACCGCACCCCAGCCGCCGCATGACGGCAGGCCGGCGGACCAGTGGACCTACGGGGAGATCCAGCCCGTGCCCGCCGGTCGCCCGCCGCGTCCGCAGCCGGGCCGCGGCTGGCGGCGGTTCGTTTTCGCGGCCACGTTCGGCCTGGTCAACCTGGGGCCCTCCCCGGCCGAACGCCAGGAGGCCGAGTTCGAGGCGACCATCGCGACCGCGTTCCGCGGCAGCTACAAGGTCGGTGTCCTCGGCAAGGGCGGAGTGGGCAAGACCAGCGTCGCCGCCAGCGTGGGATCGATCTTCGCCCAGCTGCGGCGCGCCGACCGGGTGGTGGCCGTCGATGCCGACACCGCGTTCGGCCGGCTATCCAGCAGGGTCGATCCCGCCGCGCCCAGCTCGTACTGGGATCTGGCGACGGATAAGAACCTGGAGTCGTTCGCCGATGTCAGCGCCCGCGTCGGCAACAATGCCGCCGGGTTGTACGTGCTGGCCGGGGAGCCGGCGACGGGTCGGCGCCGGGTGATCGATGCCGCCCTGTACCGGGAAGCCGCGCTGCGGCTGGACCGGCACTTCACCATCTCCATCATCGACTGCGGTTCGACGATGGACGCACCGGTGACGCAGGAGGCGTTGCGCGACCTGGACGCGCTGATCGTGGTGTCGTCGCCGTGGGCGGATGCGGCGTCGGCGGCCGCCAAGACCATGGAGTGGCTGGCCGACCGCGGCCAGACCGACCTGCTGCAACGCACCGTCGTGGTGCTCAACGATTCCGACGGGCACGCCGACAAACGGACCCGCTCGGTGCTGACGCAGCAGTTCCACAGTCACGGCCAGGCGGTGGTCGAGGTGCCGTTCGATCCGCATCTGCGGCCCGGCGGCGTCATCGATGTGGCGAGCGAGATGGCGCCCGAGACCCGCGGCAAATTCCTACAGATCGCCGCGATCGTCGCGCAGCACTTCGCCACCCGTCCCCCGCGCGAGAGCGGCCCCACCAGCGCTGAACAATCGTGACCCGGACGTCCTCGCCGGGCCGATACAGTTACTGACGATGACCGAACCCCACTACCCGAAAACCCTTACCGTGCGCTGCGACGGTGCGGTGTACGCGTTTACGCCGGATCGCGACACGGTGGTGATCGGCCGCGGCGATCAGGCCGATGTGCATGTGGGTGATCCGCGGATCTCCCGGGCGCACGTCCGACTGGAGCCCCGGCGGGGGCGCTGGTTCGCCGTCGACAACGGCAGCCTCAACGGCATCTACGTCAACGGTGAACGCCGGGATTCGGTGGAGATCTACGACGGGCTGCGGTTGTATGTGGGCAGCCCGGACGGCACCTACATCGACTTCTCGTTCGACGAGGACGTCGAGATCACCGAGGTGGTGCGGACCCGGAGCGGCATCGACGACACGACGGAAACCGACATCGACCCCGGCGTGCTGCGGGCCGGGGCGGCCGCGGCCAGCCGCCGCCGTGAACTGGAGATCACCCAGCGCAACCTCGCCAAGTACAAGATCATCAACGCCGGTGCACTGATTGCGTTCGAGAAGGGCCGCAGCTGGCCGCGGGAGCGGACCCGGGCCAAGCTGGAAGAGGTGCTGCAATGGCCGGCGGGCACCATCGAGCAGATCCGCAACGGCGGTGCCGTGCCCGGCGCCGACACCGCGCACCCGTCGGATGAGGGCCAGGCGTCGCTGATCGTCGACGCCGCCGAGGTGGCGATGAAGACGTTTGCCGCCGCCGTGGACGCGTTGCCGCCGAGCGACTCGCCGGAGTTCCCCGAGCGGATCTCGGTGATCGTGGCCGACCTGCGTGAGCTGGAGGATGTGGTGGCCCGCGCGGCGCGCCGCACCCAGGGTGCCCCGGCGCTGGCGTTGACGTTGTCCGCGGTGCGGCGCCGCTACGACGAGCTGATGAAACGGGCCGCGGCCGCGCCGGGGGCGACGCTCGGCCAGCGGCTGTACGCCGCCCGGCGCCGCGCGGATTTGTCGGTGGCGGAGACGGCGAATGCGGCCGGGTTACCGCCGGAGCTGATTGCCGCAGTGGAAGCCGAGCAGTCGGTGTCGGAGGCCGACGCGTCGCGCATCAACGCGTTGATCGACCAGCTGAGCTAGGACTGCGTAATCCGGTCGGTGCGTTTGGTGGTGTGCGCAAACCCGTCGGCGAGGGTGGCCGCCAATTCCAGGAATGCCTGACGGGTCTTCCAACCCAGTAGGTCGAGCACCACCTCGGAGCCCTGGGCCAGGTGGTCGTCGAACGGGATGACGTGGACGGCACGGACGCGAGCCAGGAACTGGCTGGCCAGCAGGTCGATGTCGACCGACATCTTGCCGGGCCGGGCCGCGCTGACCACCACGGTCGCTCCCGGCACCAGGTGGGCATAGCCGTGGTGGGCCAACCAATCCAGCGTCGCCAGCCCGCTGCGGGCGGCGTCGATCGCCGGGGAGGCGACCAACACGATCGCGTCCGCCTCATCGAGCACACCGGTCATCGCCGAGTGCACCAGCCCGGTGCCGCAGTCGGTGAGGATGATGTTGTAGAAGCGCTGCAGCAGCCGGATGACGATCCGGTAGTCGGCTTCCGAGAACGCCTCCGAGGTCGCCGGGTCCCGCTCTGAGGCCAGGATTTCCAGCCGGCTGGAGTTTTGCGACGTGTGCCGGCGGATGTCGGAGTAGCGGAAGATCTCCTCGTCCAGCAGCAGGTCGCGGACGGTGGATCGGCTCTGGTCCGGGCCGCGCTGGGCCAGCGTGCCGAAGTCCGGGTTGGCGTCGACCGCGATCACCCGGTCGCCGCGGATCGCCGCGAAGGTGGAGCCCAACCCGACCGTGGTGGTGGTTTTGCCGACCCCGCCCTTCAGCGAGAGCACCGCGATGCTGTAGTCGCCGCGCACGGGTTGATCGACGCGGGCCACCAGCCGCTTGTGGGTGTTCTCCTTGTCGGATTCGCCGGGGTTGATCCCGGTCATCCGGTGCACGGCCTTGCGCCACCCGGTCTGTGGGACGGGCCGGGCGCGGCGGACCAGCCCGAGTTCGCTGTGCGACGGCATGTGCGGCTGCCGGTGCGCGGGGCCCTCGGGTGTTGCGCTGGTGAACGGCGTCGCGATGGGCGGATACATCGCACCGGGGTCGGGTTCACGCTCCGGTGGCGGCGGCGGGACGGGTTGAGGCAGCGCCGTCGGGTGCGGACCGGTGTGCATCGGAGCCCCATTCGGGTGCGGGGGCTGCGGCGGGCGGTCCACGACCGGGCGCGGCCTGCCTCTTAAAAACATTCCCGAGCCCACGAGACACTGAGCGATTTCGTATGCCGTCTTCTTCTTGAAAAAAAAAAACCTCCCCCCTAGCTTACTCTACCCTTTTCCCCCCCTCCTTCCTCTCCCTCTACCCTCCCCCTCTTCCCTTT
>NZ_MLQM01000172.1:0-11513 GCF_001854525.1 Mycobacterium talmoniae | reverse complement strand
TGTCGACCGCGGCGGTGAGCTCGCGAACCCGGGGTTCGTCGGACGAGGGACCCAAGGTGACCAGCCCGAAGGTGGCCGCCTGCAGCCGTTTTCGCCAGCCGCTGGCCGACGGGACGTCGCGTTCGGCCATCAGCCGGGCGGTGCGCAGCTCGTCGCCGGCCAGCCGCGGACGGCCGGGCTCCGCCGACCCGGCCGGCGCGGGTGTCTGCCCAGGTTGGGGCGGCGGGGTCCCCCGGTCCGGGGGACGAATGCCCTGCGGGGGCGCCACGTTCGCATCGTGGCGCGGCGGTGGCGGCTGGGGGGCGCCGGGCGGCACCGTCACGGCCACGCCCATCGCGACCGGCGCGATGGTGCCGGGCGCGGGAGGCACGCTCTGCGGTGGCGGGTTGACCGCGCCCGCCGGCAACGGCCGCGGCGAAGCGGTGTTGGTTTGCTGGGGAGCGCCCGGCGGCGGTGTCGCAGCGTTGCTATCCGTCTTACCCGATTCAGCGCCGCGTCGACCCGACCCGATGACCACGCGACGACAGTAACAACCGCCGAATTTCCCCGTCCAGCAGAGCGGGCCGACCTCGCGACTCGGCCTGCGGCAAGCCAACTCTCGGTATCGCACCCGCCGACGGCCGCACCGCCCCCTCGTCGTCCCACGCCGCCGGGACACCACTAACATGACGCGCTATCGGCTGGACACCTACCACACGGAATCGAGGGACCACATGGCCGGATTTGCGCCCGATGAAGGCGAAGCGCCGATAATCGTCGGTCTCGCGGAGGCGGCGCTGCAGCTGCACGCCTGCGCCATCGAGTCCCTGCCCCAGCCGGACACCTCGTCGTTTCACCCCCGGGTGCACGCCATCCTGGCCGGGCTGCGCAAAGTCCAGGCGATGTTGCAGACTGCGGCCGGACGGACCCGGATCACCCCGGCGGTGATTGCGGCGCTCGCCGATGTCAGGACCCGCTACGACGACCTGATGACCCGGGCGGCGGCCGCGCCGGGATCGAGCCTGGGTCAGCAGCTGTATGTCGCGCGCCGGCGCGCCCAGCTGTCGGTCCACGAGATCGCGACCGGGGTGGGCCTGCGGGCCGAGGTGCTCGAGGCGCTGGAAGCCGGCCAATCCGTGTCCGCGGACGAGGCGGTGAAGGTCAAGGAGCTGATCGCCGCGCTCAGCGGCTCCCGGCAGGTGCCCGCACGGCCCTACCCGGTGGACGCACATCCGGACAGCCTCGACGAGTCCGCGGCCTGGGCCGAGAGCAGCGCCTAAGCTTTCACCCCGCGATAGCTTGCGCCGACTGTGCGATCCCATACGCTTTTCGGCGCTCGGGCGTATGAATCTGCACAATCACGAACGCCGCGGTTTGTGGCCGCTGGGCCGAGGGTCAGAACAGCGCGAATTGCTCGGCGGGGGCGGTGACGTCGGTGAACTCCTCGATGTCCGTGCCCCCGGCCACGCTGCCGACGCTGTCCATGAACTGGGCGTCGGAGACCACCGGCACCCCCAGCTCGCGGGCCAGGTACCCCTTGCCCTGATCGGGTCGGGGCTCGTTGCACACCACCAGCGAGGTGTCGGGGTCGACGCCGTCGCTGTAGGCCAGCCCGGCGTGCAGGATCCGCTCCACCAGCTCCTCGTGGGTGCGGGTGCACTCGGCGGACAGCGCGACCCGCATGCCCTGCACCAGCGGCCGGCCCCGCACGTAGCGGCCCGGGTTGAGGTAGGGGCACGGCATCCGGGAGGCCAGCATTTTCAGCGGCCGCAGCTCATCGTGGGTGACCCGCCCGTTGGGCCACCGGCGCCGGGCGACCGGGCGCACCGGCAGCCACACGTCGCGGGTCCGGGCCCGCTGCAGCGCCGGGTCCAGCACCCGGGACAGCACCAGCGCGTCGTCAAACGCGTCGTGGGCGCGGGTCTGGGCGATACCCCAGTGCGCGGCGAGGGTCTCCAACCGCAGGTTGTCCAGGCCGAGGTCCAGCCGCCGGGCCAGCTCGACGGTGCACATCACGGTGTCGACCGGCAGTTCGGCGTCGACGAGTTCGGCCTCCGCGGTGAGGAACGCGTAGTCGAACGCGACGTTGTGCGCGACCAGCGTGCGCCCGTTGAGCACCTCGATGACGTCGCCGACGATGTCGGAAAACTGGGGTTGGTCCTCCAGCATGGCCGCGGTCAGCCCGTGCACATGGGTCGGGCCCGGGTCGACGCCGGGGTTGAGCAGGCTGACCACCGAGTGCTCCACCCGGCCGTCGGCGTCCAGCGCCAACGCGGCCAGGCTGATGATGCGCGCCTGACCTGGCCTAAAGCCGGAGGTTTCGACGTCGACGACCGCCCAGCCCGCCCCGGGTTCGTGGGCGGGCCGCCCCCATCCGACGCTGCTCATAGCTTGAGGATGGCACGCCGCAACGACAAAGCCCGGTCGCTGCGCGTCGTGTCCCCGACTTAAACGCCCGAGGGCGACCCGCTGCGCCCGGCGCGAGCGCCGCGCTTGCGATCGCCCTAAACTCCACGGGTGATCACCACCCGTGGACGCCTCGCCCTGGCCGCCGGTGCAGGGGCGCGGTGGGCGTCGCGGGTGACCCGCCGCGGCGCCGGGGCGATGATCGGCGGGCTGGTGGCGATGACCCTGGACCGCTCGATCCTGCGCCAGCTCGGCACCGACCGGCGCACCGTCGTGGTCACCGGGACCAACGGCAAATCCACCACCACCCGGATGACCGCGGCCGCGCTGGGCACACTGGGCTCGGTCGCCACCAACGCCGAGGGCGCCAACATGGATGCCGGCCTGGTGGCCGCGCTGGCCGCCGACCGCGACGCGACGTTGGCGGCGCTGGAGGTCGACGAGATGCACGTGCCGCACGTCGCCGATGCGGTGGAGCCGGCCGTGGTCGTGTTGCTCAACTTGTCCCGCGACCAGCTGGATCGGGTCGGCGAGATCAACGTGATCGAGCGGGCACTGCGGACCGGGCTGGCCCGGCACCCCGATGCGGTGGTGGTCGCCAACTGCGACGACGTGTTGATGACGTCGGCGGCCTACGACAGCCCGCGGGTGGTGTGGGTGGCCGCCGGCGGCGGCTGGGCGCACGACTCGGTCAGCTGCCCGCGCAGCGGGGAGGTCATCGTCCGCGAGCGGGCCCACTGGTATTCCACCGGCGCCGACTTCAAGCGGCCCAGCCCGCACTGGTGGTTCGACGACGACACCCTGTACGGGCCGGACGGGTTGGCGCTGCCGATGCGGTTGGCGCTGCCCGGCGCGGTCAACCGCGGCAACGCCGCGCAGGCCGTCGCCGCCGCCGTCGCGCTCGGCGCCGACCCCGTTAAAGCGGTGGCCGCGGTGTCCGGGGTCGACGAGGTCGCCGGGCGGTACCGGACCGTGCAGCTCGGTGACCACAGTGTCCGGATGCTGCTGGCGAAAAACCCGGCCGGGTGGCAGGAGGCGCTGTCGATGGTGGATAAGCACGCCGACGGGGTGGTGATCGCGGTCAACGGGCAGGTGCCCGACGGCGAGGACCTGTCCTGGCTGTGGGATGTGCGCTTCGAGCACTTCGAGGAGACGTCGGTGGTGGCCGCCGGGGAGCGGGGCACCGACCTGGCGGTGCGGCTGGGCTACGCCGGTGTCGAGCACACCCTGGTGCACGACACCGTGCGCGCGATCGAATCCTGCCCGCCCGGCCACGTCGAGGTGGTCGCCAACTACACCGCGTTTCTGCAACTGAATCGGCGGATCCCATGACCGTTCGGATCGGGCTGGTGCTGCCCGACGTGATGGGCACCTACGGCGACGGCGGTAACGCGGTGGTGCTGCGGCAGCGGCTGCGGCTACGCGGCATCCCCGCCGAGATCGTCGAGATCACCCTGGACGACCCGGTGCCCGACAGCCTGGACCTGTACACGCTGGGCGGCGCCGAAGACTACGCGCAGCGGTTGGCCACCCAGCATTTGATTCGGCATCCGGGGCTGCAGCGCGCGGCGGCGCGCGGGGCGCCGGTGCTGGCGATCTGCGCGGCGATCCAGGTGCTCGGCGGCTGGTATGAGACGTCGGCCGGGGAGCGGGTCGACGGGGTGGGGCTGCTGGACGTGACCACCACCCCGCAGCAGGCCCGCAGCATCGGCGAGATGGTCAGCCGGCCGCTGGTGGCGGGGTTGTCGGCGCCGCTGACCGGGTTCGAGAACCACCGCGGCGGCACCGTGCTCGGCGCGGCCGCCACCCCGCTGGGCGCGGTGACCAAGGGCGCGGGCAACCGCGCCGGCGACGGGTTCGACGGCGCCGTGCAGGGCAGCGTGTTCGCCACCTACCTGCACGGACCGTGCCTGGCCCGCAACCCCGAGTTCGCCGACCTGTTGCTGTCCCGGGTGGTGGGCGAGCTGGCGCCGCTGGAGTTGCCCGAGGTGGCGTTGTTGCGTCGGGAGCGCCTGGCCGCGCCGCGGCGCGTCTAGGAACCGGCGCCGCGAGACCGAAAACCACGCCGGCCCGGGTCGCCGGCAGCGCGGTTTCCGTCTCGACGCATGGTCAGACCAAGTGGTCGCTCAGCGAGCCCTGCTCGCCGAACAACCGTGCGGTCCACTCGTCGAGCAGGGCGGTGTTGTCGTTGTCGTTGGGGTGAAACCCGGGGCGCAGGTAGGCGGCCACGCGGCGGATCACCGCTCGCCGCAGGAACGGTGAGTGGCGCAGTGCGGCAATGCTCTTGACCAGACGCACCGGATGGTATGCGGCCCGGTCGGCAAGCAGTGAGCGGGTGGTGTGCAGCAGTAACACCCCGAGGAACATGCAGGTGGTGACGCACATCGCCAGGATGCGCATCCGCTCGGTCCCGCCGACCGCGCGGTAGACGTCAAACGCGACGGCCTTGTGCTCGGACTCCTCCAGCGCGTGCCACAGCAGCACCGACCTGACCTCGGTGTCCCCCAGGATCTCCCGTGCGTCGGGATCGCTGAGCAACGTTTCCGCGAGCGCGGCCGTGTAGTGCTCCAGCGCCGCGGTCACGGCCAGCCGGTAGCGCGGCGGATAAAGCCGCTCCGCCCGGGCCAACCCCTTCTCGGTGAACCGGTCGATCCGGGCTGTGGGGTAGCCCATCAGCTGCAACTGGTCATTGAGCGCGCGGTGCTCCCGACCGTGGCTGACCTCCTGGCCGGTGAACCCGGCGACGGCCTTTTTCAGGTCCGGGTCGGTGATCCGGTCCGCGTAATGCCGCACCGACCGGACGAAGAAGTCCTCCCCTTGCGGGAACAGCGCCGACAACACCGCGACCACGTGGCTCATCACCAGATCACCCTGAACGTAGTGGCGTTCCAACGGTTTGGCGGTGTAGCCGAAGCGCATTCTGCGAACCTTGATCGGTCGCGGCGAATGGCTGGTCCCGGCCCCGGACGTGGGTTCCAGTGAGGTCATCTCGACGCCTTTCCGGCGGATACCGCATTGATACCCAACTCACGGTACCCGCGGTACCGGATACTGGCTACGCCCGAATCACACCATGGCGCGACGGCCGGTGAACGCGCGGCCCAGCGTCAACTCGTCGGCGAACTCCAAATCGCCGCCCATCGGCAGGCCGGACGCGATCCGGGTCACGGTCAGGCCGGGGATATCGCGCAGCACCCGCACCAGGTAGGTCGCCGTGGCCTCCCCCTCGGTGTTGGGGTCGGTGGCGATGATCACCTCGGCGATGTCGACCCCGTCGACGCGTTCCCCGATCCGGTTCAGCAGCTCACGGATCCGCAGCTGCTCGGGACCGATCCCGGACAGCGGATCCAACGCCCCGCCCAGCACGTGGTAGCGGCCGCGGAATTCGCGGGTGCGTTCGACGGCCTGCACATCCTTGGGCTCCTCGACCACGCACACCAGCGTGCCGTCGCGGCGCGGATCCGCGCAGATCCGGCAGCGCTCGTCGTCGGAGACGTTCCCGCACACCGCGCAGAACCGCACCCCGTCGCGCACCTTGCCCAGCGCCGCGGTGAGCCGATCGATGTCCGGCGGCTCCACCGACAGCAGGTGAAACGCGATGCGCTGCGCACTCTTGGGGCCGATACCCGGCAGCTTGCCGAGCTCGTCGATCAGATCCTGGACCGGCCCCTCGAACACGTCAGAGCCCCGGCATGCCCAACGCGTCGCCCATGCCGCCGGCCAGCGGGCCGAGCCGCTCATGCGCCATGGTGGTGACCTGCTTGGACGCGTCGGCCAGCGCCCCGACGATCAGGTCTTGCAGGGTTTCGATGTCTTCGGGGTCGACCACCTTGGGGTCGATGGCCACCGCCACCACCTCACCGCTGCCCTTCATGGTGACCTGCACCAGACCGCCACCGGCCTGCCCGTTCACCTCGGAGTTGGCGAGCTGCTGCTGGGCGGCCATCAGCTGCTGCTGCATCTGTTGTGCCTGGGCGAGCAACGCCGACATATCGGGTTGGCCTCCGGGTTGCATGACAGTCCCCTTGCGTTGTGGTCTCGACTTGATTTCGCCTGCGGATCTGGCGCGGGTTGAGGTATTCAGCGTAGTCCGCGCCGCGCTACCGTGACGCCGTGCGTGTACCAGTTAGCCCGCGTGTCGGGATCACCATGGTCACCGGCCTGCTCACGGCGGCCGCCATCCTCTTGCCCCCGACCGCGGCGGCGGTTCCCGCCAACATCGCCGGCATGATCGTGTTCCTCGACCCCGGCCACAACGGCGCCAACGACGGGTCCATCAGCCGGCAGGTGCCCACCGGGCGCGGCGGCACCAAGGACTGCCAGGCCAGCGGGACCACCTCCAACAGCGGCTACCCCGAACACACCTTCACCTGGGACACCACGCTGCGGGTGCGGCAGGCGCTGAACGCGCTGGGGGTGCGCACCGCGATGTCCCGCGGCAACGACAACGCGCTGGGGCCGTGTGTGGATGAGCGGGCCGCGATGGCCAACGCGCTGCACCCCAACGCGATCGTGTCCCTGCACGCCGACGGCGGCCCGCCAACCGGGCGCGGATTCCACGTCAACTATTCGGCGCCGCCGCTCAATCAGGCCCAGGCGGGGCCCTCGGTGCAGTTCGCCAAGATCATGCGCGACCAGTTGCAGGCCGCGGGGATTCCGCCGGCCACCTACATCGGCCAAAACGGGCTGTACGGCCGGTCGGATCTGGCCGGGCTGAACCTGGCGCAGTACCCGTCGGTCCTGGTCGAATTGGGCAATATGAAGAACCCCATCGACTCGGGGTTGATGGAAACCGAGGCGGGTCGGCAGAAATACGCCAACGCGGTGGTGCAGGGGATCGCGGGTTTCCTGGGCACCCAATCCCAGGCCCGTTAAGCAGGCCCGTTAAGCAGCGCGAGCAGCCACCAAGGAGGCTGCTCCCCGTGGTCGGGAATGAAAATGGCGCGCGAGAGGGAATTTGACGACGCGACACGCACGCTTCGCGTCGTCAAATTCAGTTTCGCGGCCGGAACGCAGTCCCTCGGCGGCGGTATCCCCGCACAGTCACAGCGCTCAATACGATCGCCAGGATCAGCGTGCCGGCGCCCAGCATCGTCTCGAACGTGCCCTTGATCTGGTTGGACGAGATCTGGTCCTGGAGTGACCTGCCGTCGCCGACCGGAACGGTGGCCGTGACCGAGGGCGGGCCGCTCCAGACATCGGGGACGTCGTCGCCCATACCCGGCGGAAGTTTCGGCCGTGGCGGCAACATCACCGTCGTCGTGACCGCGGACTGCAACCGTTCACTGCCCCTGGCGCCGTGGCGGCAGGTGTCGTTGGCGGCCATGGCGTGCCCGTCGCACGTCTCCGGGTTCGCCAGCAGGCGCACGCCGGAGAACAGACCGAAGCCCGCCACGCAGAACAACACCGCCAACATGAACACCCAGGACGCCAGCGACCTCTGCTTGCGCTCCCCGGCCATCGCGAGGGGCGTTTAGCCCTCCACCTGTGTTTTCAGGTTGGCCAGCAGCTCGCCCTGGATCCGGCGCAGCCCCAGCGGCGCGAACGTCTTCTCGAAGAACCCCTTGACGCCGCCGGCCCCGGTCCAGGTGGTCTTCATGGTGACGCTGGAGCCCGGACCGGCCGGGGCCACCGTCCAATTGGTGACCATCGTCGAGTTCGCGTCCTTCTCGATGACGGTGTGCCCGGCCACGTCGACGCTGGCCTGCACCTCACGAACCCGTGATTTGGTGGCCTGCAGCTTCCACTTGACGATGGTGCCCTGGCCCTGGCCGCCCTGCAGCACCTGGTACTCGCTGTAGGCGTCCGACAAAATCTTCGGCCGGACCTGCTGGTAGTCGCCGATCGCGGCGAGCACCGCGTCGGGCTCGGCGTTGATCAAGACGGTGTTGGCTGCACTGACCTGTCCCATCAGGCAAACTCCTGTCGTTGCGGTGTGCTGACCCGGCGCGCGCAAACGCTGCGTTCGTGCGCGGGCTGCTATCGCCGACTAGCGTATATGTGGTGTCTGTTCGGGCAGATGACGCACTGGCGGCGCACGCGGTGGGCGTGCAGCGGCTTTTGGCGAGCTATCGGTCCATCCCCGCGACGGCGTCGGTGCGGTTGGCCAAATCCACCTCCAACCTGTTTCGGGCGCGCGCCAAGCGGGACGCCCCCGGGCTGGACACCTCGGGCCTGACCGGCGTCATCTCCGTCGACCCCGACGCGCACACCGCCGACGTGGCCGGCATGTGCACCTACGAGGATCTGGTGGCGGCGACCCTGCCCTACGGCTTGTCGCCGCTGGTGGTGCCGCAGCTGAAGACCATCACCCTGGGCGGGGCGGTGACCGGGCTGGGCATCGAGTCGACGTCGTTCCGCAACGGCCTGCCGCACGAGTCGGTGCTGGAGATGGACATTCTCACCGGCACCGGCGAACTGGTCACCGCGTCCCGCGACCAGCATTCCGACCTGTTTCACGCCTTTCCGAATTCCTATGGAACGCTGGGCTATTCGACCCGGCTGCGGATCGAGCTGGAATCCGTCAAACCGTTTGTGGCGTTACGGCACATCCGGTTTGACGCACTGCCCGAGCTGGTCGCGGCGATGGACCGCATCGTGGACACCGGCGGGTACGACGGCGCCCCGGTGGATTACCTCGACGGCGTGGTGTTCAGCGCCGACGAAAGCTACCTGTGCGTCGGCGTGCAAACCGGCACCCCGGGCCCGGTCAGCGACTACACCGGGCAACGCATCTACTACCGGTCCATCCAGCACGACACCGGCGTCAAGGACGACCGGCTGACCATCCACGACTACCTGTGGCGCTGGGACACCGACTGGTTCTGGTGCTCCCGCGCGTTCGGGGTGCAAAACCCGCGGCTGCGGCGGTTCTGGCCGCGCCGCTACCGGCGCAGCAGCGTGTACTGGAAACTGGTGGCCCTAGACCGGCGGTTTCACATCGCCGACGGGATCGAGAAGCGGCACGGCCGCCCGCCGCTGGAGCGGGTGGTGCAAGACATCGAGGTGCCCATCGAGCGGTGCGCGGAATTTTTGGCGTGGTTCACCGCGACGGTGCCGATCGAGCCGGTCTGGCTGTGCCCGTTGCGGTTGCGTGATCAAGACGGTTGGCCGCTGTACCCGATCCGGCCCGGCCGCAGCTACGTCAACGTCGGGTTCTGGTCGTCGGTGCCGGCCGGTGCCACCGAGGGCGCCACCAACCGGCTGATCGAAGCCAAGGTCACCGAGCTCGACGGGCACAAGTCGCTGTACTCGGATTCCTACTACACCCCAGAGGAATTCGACGACCTCTACGGCGGCGAGGCCTACAAGACGGTGAAGAAAACCTACGATCCGGATTCGCGTCTCTTGGACCTGTACGCAAAGGCGGTGCAACGGCGATGACGACCTTCAAGGAACACCACGCACACACCACCGGCAAGCTGAGCCTGGCCCAGATCCTGGAGATCTTCGCCGCCGGCGGGCAGCTGCCGCTGAAGTTCACCGCCTACGACGGCAGCAGCGCCGGCCCCGACGACGCCGAGCTGGGGCTGGACCTGCTGACCCCGCGCGGCACCACCTACCTGGCCACCGCACCCGGGGATCTGGGCCTGGCCCGCGCTTACGTCTCCGGCGACCTGGAGGCGCACGGGGTACACCCCGGCGACCCCTACAAGCTGCTCAACGCGCTGACCGACAAACTGGACTTCAAGCGGCCGCCGGCGCGGGTGCTGGCCAGCATCATCCGGTCGATCGGCGTCGAACACCTGGTGCCGATCCCGCCGCCGCCGCAGGAGGCGCTGCCGCGGTGGCGGCGCATCGCCGAGGGGCTGCGGCACTCCAAGACCCGCGACGCCGAGGCCATCCACCACCACTACGACGTGTCCAACACGTTCTACGAGTGGGTGCTGGGGCCGTCGATGACCTACACCTGCGCGGTCTACCCGGACGCCGACGCCACCCTGGAGCAGGCGCAAGACAACAAGTACCGGTTGGTGTTCGACAAGCTGAACCTGCAGCCCGGTGACCGGCTGCTCGACGTGGGCTGCGGCTGGGGCGGCATGGTGCGCTACGCCGCCCGGCACGGGGTCCGCGCCATCGGGGCCACGCTGTCGGCCGAGCAGGCCAAGTGGGCGCAGCGCGCCATCGAGGCCGAGGGCCTGGCCGAGCTGGCCGAGGTGCGGCACAGCGACTACCGCGACATCGGCGAAACCGATTTTGACGCCGTCTCCTCGATCGGGCTCACCGAACACATCGGGGTGGCGAATTACCCCGCCTACTTCGGCTTCCTCAGATCGAAGCTGCGCCTCGGCGGTCTGCTGCTCAACCACTGCATCACCCGCCACGACAACAAGTCGGCACCCAACGCGGGCGGGTTCATCGACCGCTACGTGTTCCCCGACGGGGAACTGACCGGTTCGGGACGCATCATCACCGAAATCCAGGACGCCGGCCTGGAGGTGCTGCACGAGGAGAACCTCCGCCACCATTACGCGCTGACGCTGCGCGACTGGTGCGCCAACCTGGTCGAGCATTGGGACGACGCCGTCGCCGAGGTCGGGCTGGCCACCGCCAAAGTGTGGGGGTTGTACATGGCCGGATCCCGGGTGGGCTTCGAACAGAACGCGATTCAGCTGCACCAGGTGCTGGCGGCCAAGGTCGACGCCCGCGGCAACGACGGCGGCCTGCCGCTGCGGCCGTGGTGGCGGGCCTAGTCGGAGCCGTTGTCGATACGACGGGCGCCCAGCTCGTTTTGCAGCAGTTCCAGCGCGGCTTCTTCGGGGTCGCGGCGCTCCGCGGCGGGCTCGTCGCGGCCGGCTGAGGCCTCGGCCAGCATGCGCTCTTCCTCGGCGCGTTGCGCCTCGGCGGCTCGGCGCGCCGGATCCGTGCCGCCGCTCGGCGCCGCGGCGGCGGGGGCGGCCGCCGGCGTCCCCGACTCGCAGCGCACCCGCCAGTTCACCCCCAGCGCGTCCTTGAGCGCGTCGGCGATGACGTCGGTGTTGCGTTGCTCGCACAGCCGTCTGGCCAGCGGTGCCGACTCATGCACCAGCACCAGGGTGTTGCCGTCCACGGCCTGCACGGTGGCCCCGGCCAGCATCACCTCGGTGGTGCGGCTGCGTTGGCGCACCTTGTCGCGCACCGTCGGCCAC
>NZ_MLQM01000171.1:0-11630 GCF_001854525.1 Mycobacterium talmoniae | reverse complement strand
CGGTCACGCCGAAGTCGCCGCGCACGGCATGGGAGGCCCAGTGCGCGTAGCGCAGCGGGATCGGCTTGTCCAGGCCCAGCTCGGCGGCCTTGGCGTCGATCACCGCCTGCGGCGGGCGCGGATTGCGGTGCAGCAGGTTGTCCAGCGGCGAGAACGACACCGAGGTCAAACAGAACGCCAAAAACGAGGCCAGCGCCAACAACACCAGGTAGTTGACCAACCGCCGCGCCAGGAAACGGGTCATGCGGGGATTCCCGGTGCGGAGGGCATGGGCACAGGGTAGAGCGCGCCGGCGCCTTCTTCGGTGGCTGGCCGCCTCGTGTCGCCGGGCCGGTGCCTACTGAAATCGACGTCCAGATTGACCTATAGCCCCGAGAATCGGGGGTTCGCGCCGTATGGACGTCGATTTCAGCAGCCACCGGCGTACACCTGCTTAAGTTTCGATGATCCGAACCCGTGGAATCGGTCCCGCCGATTGCTAGACTGACCGGCGCCAGCCGTCTGTCTAGCAAACGACGTACCCCCAAATATGGTGAGGAGATGGGCGTGACAGTTACCGACGATTACCTGGCCAACAACGCCGAGTACGCAAAGACCTTCCACGGCCCGCTGCCCATGCCGCCGAGCAAGCACGTCGCGGTGGTGGCCTGCATGGACGCCCGGCTGGACGTGTACCGGGTGCTGGGCATCAACGAGGGTGAGGCGCATGCGATCCGCAACGCCGGCGGCGTGATCAGCGAGGACGCGATCCGCTCGTTGGCGATCAGCCAGCGGCTGCTGGGCACGCGGGAGATCATCCTGATCCACCACACCGACTGCGGCATGCTCACCTTCACCGACGACGAGTTCAAGCGCTCCATCCTGGAGGAGACCGGCATCCGGCCGTCGTGGGCGGCCGAGGCCTTCCCCGATCCGGAGGAAGATGTCCGCCAGTCGCTGCGCCGGGTCAAGGCCAGCCCGTTCATCACCCAGACCACCTCGCTGCGCGGCTTCGTGTTCGACGTCGCCACCGGCGAACTCCACGAGGTCGCCGGGTAGCTCGCCGGGAAACGCCCGTTGACAAGCGCCGATCCTGGCTGGTTTTATAGTTGGTTATGCTCGTAAATATGGTCAGTTCTACCAACTTTACCGGGATACTGTGACGTCCGCGGCGACGGCCGGCCCGGCGGCCGACACAGAGACGACGTCCCCGGCGCCCGGACAGTACGAGCTCAGCCACCTGCGCTCGCTGGAGGCCGAGGCCATCCACATCATCCGCGAGGTGGCCGCCGAGTTCGAACGCCCGGTGCTGCTGTTTTCCGGCGGCAAGGATTCGATCGTGATGCTGCACCTCGCGGTCAAGGCGTTCCGCCCGGGCCGGCTGCCGTTTCCGGTCATGCACGTCGACACCGGCCACAACTTCGACGAGGTCCTCGCCACCCGCGACGAGCTGGTCGCCCAGACCGGGGTGCGGCTGGTGGTGGCCTCGGTGCAAGACGACATCGACGCCGGGCGCGTCACCGACAACGGCCCGTCGCGCAACCCGCTGCAGACCGTGACGCTGCTGCGCGCGATCCGGGAGAACCGCTTCGACGCCGCCTTCGGCGGGGCCCGGCGCGACGAGGAGAAGGCCCGCGCCAAGGAGCGGGTGTTCAGCTTCCGCGACGAGTTCGGCCAATGGGACCCCAAGGCGCAGCGTCCGGAGCTGTGGAACCTCTACAACGGGCGGCACCACAAGGGTGAGCACATCCGGGTGTTCCCGCTGTCGAACTGGACCGAATTCGACATCTGGTCCTACATCGGCGCCGAGGAGATCACCTTGCCGGCGATCTATTACGCGCACCGGCGCCGCGTCTTCCAGCGCGACGGGATGCTGCTGGCCGAGCACCGCTACCTGCAGCCGCGGCCCGACGAGGAGGTGTTCGAGACCTCGGTGCGGTTCCGCACCGTCGGCGACGTCACCTGCACCGGCTGCGTGGAATCGGAGGCATCCACGGTGGCCGAGGTGATCGCCGAGACCGCCGTGTCGCGGCTGACCGAGCGGGGCGCGACCCGCGCCGACGACCGGATCTCGGAGGCCGGCATGGAAGACCGCAAACGGCAGGGGTACTTCTGATGACGACACTGCTGCGGATCGCCACCGCCGGCTCGGTCGACGACGGAAAATCCACCCTGATCGGCCGGCTGCTGTATGACTCCAAGGCCGTCATGGAGGACCAGTGGGCCTCGGTGGAGGCCACCTCCAAGGAACGCGGCCACGACTACACCGACCTGGCTTTGGTCACCGACGGGCTGCGGGCCGAACGCGAACAGGGCATCACCATCGATGTCGCGTACCGCTATTTCGCCACGCCCAAGCGGAAATTCATCATCGCCGACACCCCGGGCCACATCCAGTACACCCGCAACATGGTGACCGGGACCTCCACCGCGCACCTGGCGATCGTGCTGGTAGACGCGCGGCACGGGTTGCAGGAGCAGTCCCGTCGGCACACCTTCTTGGCGTCGCTGCTGGGGATCCGGCACGTGGTGCTGGCGGTCAACAAGATGGACCTGATCGACTGGGACCAAGAGAAATTCGAGGCGATCCGGGACGACTTTCACGCCTTCGCCACCCGGCTGGACATCCATGACGTGACCACCATTCCGCTGTCGGCGCTGCACGGCGACAACGTGGTGACCAAGTCCGATCGCAGCCCCTGGTACGACGGGCCGGCGCTGCTATCGCATCTGGAGGAGGTGTACGTCGCCGGGGATCGCAACCTGGTCGACGTGCGGTTCCCGGTGCAGTACGTGATCCGCCCGCAAACCCATGAGCACCGTGACCACCGCAGCTACGCGGGCACCGTGGCCAGTGGGGTGATGCGCCCCGGCGACGAGATCGTGGTGCTGCCCACCGGAAAGTCCAGTCGTATCACCGGGATTGACGGGACCAGCGGACCCGTCGACGAGGCGTTCCCGCCGATGGCGGTGTCGGTGAGCCTGGCCGACGATCTGGACATCTCCCGCGGCGACATGATCGCCCGGGCCAACAACCAGCCGCGGGTCAGCCAGGACTTCGACGCGACGGTGTGCTGGATGGCCGACGGCTCGGCGCTCGAACCCGGCCGCGACTACCTGATCAAGCACACCACCCGCACCACCCGGGTGCGGGTGACCGGGTTGGACTACCGCCTCGACGTCAACACCTTGCACCGGGATAAGACCGCAACGGCGTTGAAGCTCAACGAACTCGGCCGGATTTCGCTGCGCGCCCAGACCCCGCTGCTGCTGGATGAGTACACCCGCAACGCCAGCACCGGATCGTTCATCCTGATCGATCCCGCCACCAACGGCACGGTGGCCGCCGGCATGGTGCTGCGGGACGCCTCCGGGCACTCCGCAAGCCCGAATACGGTGCGGCACAAGTCGTTGGTGACCGCCCAGGACCGGATGGCGCGCGGCCGCACGGTGTGGTTCACCGGCTTGTCCGGCTCGGGCAAGTCCTCGGTGGCGATGCTGGTCGAGCGCAAACTGCTCGACGACGGGGTCCCGGCCTACGTGCTCGACGGCGACAACCTGCGGCACGGGCTGAACGCCGACCTCGGCTTCTCCATGGCCGACCGCGCGGAGAACCTGCGTCGGCTGGCGCATGTGGCGACCCTGCTGGCCGATTCCGGGCACACCGTGTTGGTGCCGGCGATCAGCCCGCTGGTCGAGCATCGCGAGCTGGCTCGCCAGGTGCACACCGAGGCCGGCCTGGACTTCATCGAGGTGTTCTGCGACACCCCGCTGGAAGACTGTGAGAAGCGGGATCCCAAGGGCCTGTACGCCAAAGCGCGGGCGGGGGAGATCACCCACTTCACCGGTATCGACAGTCCGTATCAGCGGCCGAAGAACCCGGATCTGCGGCTCACCCCGGAGCACAGCACCGAGGAACTGGCGCAGCAGGTCATCGACCTGCTCGAGTCGCGGCGGTGAGCGATCACGAGCTGGCCGCGCGGCTGGCCACCCAGGCCGGCCAGCTGCTGCTGGCGGTGCGCGACGAGCTGGCCGAGGCCAGCGAGGCCGAACGCAAGGCCGCCGGGGACAAGCGTTCCCACGACTTGTTGACCGACGCGCTGGCCCGCGAACGGCCCGGTGACGCGGTGCTGTCCGAAGAGGGCGCCGACGACCCGGCGCGGCTGCGCGCGCAGCGGGTGTGGATCGTCGACCCGCTGGATGGCACCCGGGAATTCGCCGAACTCGGCCGCGACGACTGGGCCGTGCACGTGGCGTTGTGGGTTTCCGGTGACCTGGCCGCCGGGGCGGTGGCGCTGCCGGCGCAGGGCGTCACCCTGGCCACCCCCACCGTCGCCGCGCCCGCGCCGCATCACGGGCCGCCGCGGCTGGTGGTGTCGCGGACGCGCCCGCCCGCGCTCGCGTTGGCGGTGCGCGACGCGTTGGACGCCACCCTGGTGCCGATGGGATCGGCGGGCGCCAAGGTCGCCGCGGTGGTGCAAGGCCGCGCCGATGTGTACGTGCACGCCGGCGGGCAGTACGAGTGGGATTCGGCGGCGCCGGTCGCGGTGGCCCGGGCGGCGGGACTGCACACCTCCCGCATCGACGGCTCGGCGCTGAGCTACAACCGGCCCGACCCGCTGCTGCCGGATCTGGTGGTGTGTCGCCCCGAGTACGCGCAGGCGGTGCTGGCCGCCATCGGCTAACGCCGGGCAATGGCAGAATCCCCAGCATGCGGATGTCGGCCAAGGCGGAGTACGCGGTGCGGGCGATGGTGCAGCTCGCCACCGCCGAGCCCGGCGCGCTGGTGAAAACCGATGACCTGGCCCAAGCCCAGGGCATCCCGCCGCAATTTCTGGTTGACATCCTCACGGCGCTGCGCACCGATCGGCTGGTGCGCAGCCACCGCGGCCGCGACGGCGGCTACGAACTGGCTCGCCCGGCCACCGAGATCAGCATCGCCGACGTGTTGCGCTGCATCGACGGCCCGCTGGCCAGCGTGCGCGACATCGGGCTCGGCGACCTGCCCTACGGAGGTCCCACCGCCGCGCTGCCCGACGTGTGGCGGGCGCTGCGCGCCAGCATGCGCCTGGTGCTGGAGGAGACCAGCCTGGCCGACGTCGCGGCCGGGGCGCTGCCCGAGCATGTGGCCCGCCTCGCCGACGACTACCGCTCCCAAGAACACGCCCGCGGCCACCGGGAAACCTGATCCCCTTAGGCCCCCGAGCCGTAGGGGCGGGTGAGGATCTCCATCGCGTGCCCGTTGGGGTCGCGGAAATACACCCCGCGGCCGCCGTCGCGGTGGTTGATCTCGCCGGCCCGCTCGGCGCGCGGGTCGGCCCAATGCGGCATGCCGCGCGACGAGATCTTGTCGTAGATGGCGTCGAATTCCGCCTCGGACACCAGAAATGCGTAGTGCTGCGGCCGGATCGCTTCCTCGGCGGGCACCTCGGCGTAATCGAGGCTGGCGTCGTGGTCCAGGCCCACCACCATGAAGTGGCCGAAGGGCTGCGGGTCGGGCAGCCCGAACAACTCGGCCAGAAACTCGGCGGACGCCCGCTTATCGTGGGCGGCGACGATGGTGTGGTTGAAGGAAATGCTCATGGCCCCAGTCTGCCGCGCGACCCGCCGCCGCGCCGCTACTTGGGTGCGGTGAGCTCCAGCGCGATGTTGTCCGGGTCGCGGAACTCGAGGATGTACGACGGGCCGATATCCTTGATCGGCTCATGGGCGATCCCCAAGTCATCGAGATGCGCTGCGGCAGCATCTAGTTCGCCTTTATCAGCCACCCGCAACGCCAGGTGGTCCAGGCCCACCCGGTTTTCGTCGAAGCGGTCATCGGCGACGGGCCGCAGCCCGATCAGCGCACCGCCGAGGTCGTAGATGACCCCGCCGAACAGAAAACCCAACCGCGCGCGGGTGGCCTGATCGGCGTTCGCGGGCATCTCGACGAGGACCGGCCAGCCGAACACCGATTCGTAGAACCGCCGCGATCGCTCGATGTCGGTGACGGTGAGCCGGACATGCGCGATGGAGCTGCTGGTGACGGCCACCCGCCACATGCTGCCACCCGGCCGGCCGCGTGTGGTGGCCATGCCAGAATCGCCGTCGTGCAGATCGGGATGACCATGCCGGTGATGGAGCCAGACCTGGACGCGACGCTGCTGCGGGACTGGGCGCGCGCCATCGACGACGGGCCGTTCTCGTCGTTGTGCTGGGGTGAGCGGATCGCGTTCGAGAACCCCGACAGCCTGACGCTGTTGGGGGCGCTGGCGGCCTGGACCGAGCGGGTTCGGTTGGTGACGACGGTGGTGGTGCCCCAATTGCACGATCCCGTCATGCTGGCCAAGGCGCTGGCCACCGGCGACCTGCTGTGCGACGGACGGCTCACCGTCGGCATCGGCGTGGGCGGCCGGCACGAGGACTATCGCGCGGTCGGCGCCGACCCGGCCACCCAGACGATGCGCGGCATGGCGCAGCGGGTGGCGGTCATGAAACGGGTCTGGGCGGGGGAGAAGGTCACCGAATCGGTGCTGCCGGTGGGGCCGGCGCCGGTGCAGCCGGGAGGTCCGCGGCTGCTGGTGGGCACCATCGGTCCCAAGACCGTCCGCAGCGCCGCGGGCTGGGCCGACGGGCTGGCCGGTACCACCTTGGATCTCGACGTGACCAAACAAGACGAGCTGTTCGACGTCGCCCGCGCCGCGTGGGCGCAGGCCGGCAAACCCAAACCCCATCTGGCGACGTCGTTTTGGTTTGCCCTGGGCGATGACGAGTCCGCCCGGGCCCAGGTGCACCGGCACCTGCGGCGCTACATGAACTGGATCCCGGCCGACTACGTCGACGCGATGGCGCCGACCACCGGGTGGGCGGGCAGCGCCGACGACCTGGTCGCGGTGCTGCGTAAATTCGCCGCGATCGGCACCGACGAAGTGCATCTCATCCCGACCAGTTCCGACCTCGACCAGCTGCATCAGGTGGCCGACGCGGTGCGCGCCCTCGACTAAGCGGGCCACAAAGTAGCACGCCCACGCGCCATCGGGGCGAAATCGGTCGGTTGCGACACGGTCACGGATGAGTACCACTCCCGAATCACAGGCCACAACAGCCTCGCAGGCCACTATCGTCACACCAGTCGAGTGCGGACGTCAAGGCGCGTCCCCCAGAAAGGTGTGACATGTCGGCGATCCGTCGAATCGTTTCAGCGGCGATGGCAGTGCTGGCTGCCGTCGCGCTGATCGTTGAGACCGGCCCCGCGCCGTCTGCGTCCGCGGCGACCTGCAATTCGCCCGAAGCCAATGTCGATCCGCCGACCGCGGTCCCGGTGACGCCCAACCCGGGACCGGTGCAACGGCCGACCGGGCGCCGGCCCCGCGGGACCAATCCGTCGGCGCCGCTGCCCAAACTGGGCCCGCTGATCAGGTCCTTGCTGCACCCCAGCGGTTCGGGGTACGCCGCGCGGCGCGATCCGCCCGACCCCGCCGCGCCGATCCAACAGCAGGCGGCAGTGGTCCCGGCCCCGCCGGTTCCGCCGCCCGGCGGGGGCGCCCCCGCGCCGCCGGCAGTTCCGCAGCCGGCCCCGAACCCCGCGGCCGCTCCGGCGGCCGCGGCACCTGACCCTGGTGCCGCGATCGGGGGGTCGACGACGTCGCTGGTCGAGTGGGTGACCGGGCCCAACAGCCCCAACAGGACCCTCGAACGGTTCGGCATCTCCGGCACCGACCTCGGGATCCCCTGGGACAACGGCGATCCCGCCAACCGTCAGGTGCTCATGGCGTTCGGTGACACCTTCGGCTACTGCCGGTTGCCCGGCCAACAGTGGCGGTACAACACCTTGTTTCGCAGCCAAGACCGCGACCTGTCCGACGGAATCCTGGTGGGCCCCGGCATTGTCGGCAACAAATACTCCGGCTCACCGGTGCTGCAATCGAACTTCTCCCGGCCGATCCTGCCGCACGTCAAGTGGGCGCCCAGCCAGGAGGGCATGATTCCGACCGCCGCCATCTCCGTCGGCGGCAAGCAATACATGAATTTCATGTCCATCAAGCAGTGGGGCCGCGACGGCGAATGGTCGACGAACTACTCGGCCATCGCGATGTCACCCGACAACGGCGAGCACTGGGGGATCTTCCCGCAGACCGTGCGGTCCACGGCGCCGGAGAACGTCCCCGGGGCCCGGTACGTACCGGGCAATGAGAACTTCCAGATGGGGGCCTACCTGCGCGGCGGCGACGGATACCTGTACTCGTTCGGCACACCGTCCGGGCGCGGCGGGTCGGCGTACCTGTCCCGGGTTCCCGAAGGCCAGCTCATCGACGTCACGAGATACCAGTACTGGAACGATTCCGGGGGCTGGGTGCCGAGCAATCCGGGCGCGGCCACCCCGGTGATCCCGGGCCCGGTGGGCGAGATGTCCGCCCAATACAACTCGTATCTCAAGAAGTTCTTGGTGCTCTACAGCAACGGCGCCAACGACGTGGTGGCGCGCACCGCCCCGGCGCCGCAGGGACCCTGGAGTGCCGAACAGCCCCTGGTGTCCTCGATGCAGATGCCCGGCGGCATCTACGCGCCGTACCTGCATCCGTGGACGAGCGGGAAGGACGTGTTCTTCACGCTGTCGCTGTGGAACGCCTACGACGTGATGTTGATGCACACCGTGCTGGGGTAGGGACGTCAGCCCAGCGGAATCGACTGGTCGTCGTCGCGCGGGCCGAACAAGCCGAATAGCTCGGTCATCTGGGTGGTCGGCGCCGGTGTCCAGTCCCAGGCGGCGATCTGGCGCTGGTATCGGCGGCTGAAGGTGCCGCGCAGCAGCTCATAGCCGTCGGCGCGCAGCAGCGTCTCGGGGTCCCCGGAACCGCAGCGCCACTGCTGGCCGTGTTCGTCGCGGATCAGCAGCGCGGTGCTGTGCCGCAGCCGCCGCGCCAGCAGCGCCATCATCACCTCCAGCACGGGCTGCCAGTGCGCGCGGTCCGGCCGGGGCAGCCGGAGCGCTTCGCGAAGGTCGGCCTCGTGCCCGATGACGTCGCCGGCCAGGTTGGGGCCGGAGAGCTTTGACTGGGCCAGCGCCGATTCGGTGCCGGGGGCGACGCGCTCCCACTCGGCGAGCAGCTCCGCCACGGACTGGTGCCGACGCTCCCCGACATGGCGGGCCGTCCATGCGTCACCGGGTGCCCCGTCCAGGCGTCCGCTCGACAGGTCGGCCGCACCCCCGACCAGATGCGCCAGCACGTCGTGCACGGTCCAGCCCGGGGTGGCGGGTACCGGGGTGCGCAGCTGGTCGTCGCTAAGGGTGCTGACCACATCGGCGACCCGCTGGCGGGCGGCGCGGTACCTCACGTCAAGCATGACGACCTCCGCCGAGTGCCGAGCAGGTCAGAGCTTGTCGGGGCACAGCTCGTGGCGTGCCGCGTCGACCACCAGCGGGCCGTTGTCCTGGAAGGCGTGCTGGGGGTGGTTGGCGGCCTGCTCGGGGGTCTCGCCGTCGCGGAGACGCGCGCAGGCGAAGTGTCCGGCGGTCACCCAGTCGTTCTCGACCGGGCCGTAGCCCATGATGTTCTGGCCGTGTGATCGGAGATAGTCGAGGTAGCTTGCATCATCGGCGTGCGCGGGTGCCGCCAATGTGATCGCGGCAACAAATGCGGCGGCGCCAATCCCAATCTTCTTCAACATCGCGTTTACCCTTTGGCTCAACGTGACCCGCGGATACAGACCACAGACTTCAGTTGTACTCCGTCGCTTGGCGCGGGTGGCATCCCGGTGGGGCGTAATGAGAGCAGCGACACGCGAACAATCCAATGGGTTCGCACGGCGCCGCTGCGGCCAGGCCCAACCTGCCCATGTCCGGGCGGCGGCCGATACTGACTGAGTGTGGTATCGGCTGTATGACGATCTGTTGCTGGCTTCCCTGGTGCTCAGCGGCATGGTGGGGTTGATGTTGCGCTTCCTCCTGACCCGCGAACGGCTCCAGCTGGCCCGTACGGTCGCGAAAGCGGTCCTGGGCGTCGCGCTGTCTTATATCGCGCTGTACGCGGCGATCTTCGGCGTCTTTTTGACGATCTGGCTGTACATCCCGGTGGCCAGACTGTTTCACTCCGGACCATTGCTCACGGCGGTTGTGTGGATTCAAATGGCCGTGATGGTTGGAGGCGTTGCGCTCTTGGTCTACCGCAGGCCGATAGCCCGCATCCCGGTGATGCTGTTCACCGTGACGACGCTGGCTTTCGGCGCATGGCTGGTACTGAATCCGTTCGAATGGCTGCCACATCCAACCTGACGCACCTTTGACGGGTGAAACGTGAGGTCCCCCAGAAACGGTGGACGTCTGAGATAGCGGGACGGCGGTTCCCTGGAAAGATGTTCCTATGCCACGACGCCGGCGTTGGTATACCCCTGAGTACAGGGTTGAGGCCGCAAATCAGGTGATCGACGGCAATCAGCGGGTTGCTGAAGTTGCCCGCGAACTGGATCTGCATGAGAACCGGCGGCATACCTGGGTGCGTGATGAACGTCGGCGGATGGCCACCGCCGTAGCTGGAATCAGGGCCCGATCCCGGTGGAGGCGAGCCGCTTTCGGCTGAGGAGCGGGCGGGGTTGGTGCGGCTGCGAGCGCAGGCGGCCAAGCATAAGCGCTGGTGCAGACCCACGACCGCGCGTTGGATTGCACCGCATAGTCGGTACGTGCGTGTACGGTAGAGCGCAGACCGGGAGGGGTTCTGCGGCCCCGTGAGTCGATGAGACCCTCGGTCGCCAACTTATGTTGCCGCTGGTCACCGCCCCAGGCACTCCGACAAGCGCTCCTCAACGTTTGCGTCGAACGGAGGTAGCGGCCATGGTGGCATGGGCGGTGTTGGGCAACTGCCAGAGGGGTACAGCTTGATCCCGAAACCGCAAACCCGACCGGAGGCACTAGCGCGTAATTTCGGCCACAGGACGCGTGCATAACCGGGATCATGGTTGTTCAGGTACCTGTTGAAGCCGCCAGCGATGAGATCGGCCATTTGCACGCCGATACTTTCTTGCGATGGCATGAATGAGATGGCGTCGACAAGGTTATCGAATGTGGTGTAAAACGATCCGCTCCGTGTGGCGTCGCGAAGCTTCTTGTCATCGGCTTGTTCCTCATCGCAGATCACAAGCCCGCCTGTGGTGTGCTCCGCGCAGTCGTAGTTAATCCGTTCGAAAAGCGGTTTCACACCGTGCAGGATGGGTGATTGGTTGCCATATGTGCGGCGCTGATCGACCGCGACAATAATGATTTTCACACTGGAGATCTCGACGAGCGCTTGAAGGCAACCCAATACCAGTGCCCTTCTCTTAACACTAGTATCGAGGCCCGACCTAATCATCCAGTTCGGCTTTTTCTCCGGATCACGGTTGAGCCCGACATGACTGAATTTCAACTCGTATGGGTAGTTGCTGGCGAATCCCAGGCGCAACGCTGTAGTCGCGATGCTGTTCTTGAGTTGCGGAATCTCATCCGCGTCAATTCCAAAGCCGCCCAGCGTAAAGAACGGTGGCTTATCAGGCCTGCCGGACCGGTCACCGGGGGTAAGTCCCCTGGGGTGGTGGGGTTTCGGGACCGGGGCTGATCTGGACGGATCCCTGTTGGGGTGTGTCGATACCGGGCTTGGGGTGGGCCATCGCGTAGTGGTCAATGAGTTACCTACCAAAGT
>NZ_MLQM01000170.1:0-11635 GCF_001854525.1 Mycobacterium talmoniae | reverse complement strand
CCACCCCCGCCCCCACGCCACACAACCCCCCCCCCCCCTCCCACCGCCGCCCCCCCCCCGGCGACCACACCCGTCAGGCGCGGGCGCGCCCTCACGTGGTGCGACGGAGCCGCCCCGCGGCCGGGCGCGCGTGTCCCCCCCCCCCGCTCGCAGCCGACCGGGCCCCCCGCCGGTGTTCAGCTCGGCGGCCCGCGCCAACACGTCGTCGTAGCCGGCGGTGCCCGCCTCCAACGTCACCGGCCGGGGGTTACCCGCAAACAGCTGCTGGGCATGGCTCAGGACCGCCAGCTCACCGCCGGTCACCGGGTTCCCCCGGGGCAGGGTCGGCGTCGGCGAATGCCCGCACCCGGGGCAGGGCGCCGGGTGGAATGACCCCCCGATTGCGGATATCCCACAACTCCTGGGTGCTGACACCGAGCAGTGCCGCGACGACGGTCTCGGGCAGCGGCGACCGGGCGCAGGCCCGATCGAAACGGGCCGCCAAGCTGGTCGGCATCCGTGCCAGCAGCGCGCCGCGGATCCCCTCCAAGGCGTGTAGATGCCCCAGGAGTCGGTCCGCCGAGTCCGCGCCGGCGTTGACCGCCACCCGCCAGGAATTGGCGGCCAGCATCTCCGCTTTCACGCACTGCGCGATCACAGAGAGAATATACGTCTCGTATTCGTCTGCTGTCTGTTCAGGCAGTCGGTCGATCACCGACCGCAACGCCTCGAGCTGGGCCTCGGCGTAGCCTTCGAGCACTTCGGTGTCGCTGTGCCGGTCGACGACCACCGCGCCGACGGACCGGGCCGAGCGCGCCGCGGCCGGCTCGACGGCAACCACCTGGGCGAGTTCCGCGTCGGCGTCCTCGGCCACCAGCAGCCGGGCATAAGTGCCGGGTGGCAGGCCAAGTCCGTTCTCTACCTTCTGAACTGTGCCCTTATGCGGTTTTCGCGCGCCGCGTTCCAGGTAGCTCAAGCCCATGATGCTGATGCCGGTGGCCGCCGCAAGATCCGCTAACGACAGGTCACGCGCTTCGCGCAGCGCCCGCAGTGCGGCCCCCGCCGATTCACGGCTCACCGTCGCGCCCCGGGCATAGCTCGGATAGTACACAGGCCGCCACCCGCATCATCGTTTATATGTTTTTGTCCCGTTTCGCTTGCGTGCAGCGGTAGAGTACGTATACAGTTTCATATACGTTTCTAGGGACGGAGGCGGGACCGATGGCACACCCCTGCGCGACCAATCCCGATCTGTGGTTCGGCTACTCCGACGACGATGACGGCGACGGCGCCGCCAAGGCACGCGCCTACGAACAAGCCGCCACCGAAGCGCGCCTGTTGTGTTTGCGCCGCTGCCCGTTGGCGCAACAACGCCGCTGCGCACACCACGCCCTCGAGCACGGGGAGGAATACGGCGTGTGGGCCGGCGTCAAACTTCCCGGCGGCCAGTACCGCAAGCGGGCGGACCTGGCCCGTGCCCACCAGGCGCTGCGCCGGATCGCCGCGGGCGAGATCACCGCGCGGCAACTGCCCGAGAACGCCGCGCTGCTGGCTCGTCGGGAACATGACCGGATCCCGGTCGCGACCATGGTGTTTCACCTGGCACCGGCTCCGCCGGGTCCGCGTTCGGCCGCGTAAGCGCGGGTGAACTCCCGCCGCGTTGCCGCCGGTGGCGCCGCCAAAATTGGTGACATTTCCCTAACCGTAGCGCCGCTATGGTTAACGGAACGCCGGTCGGGCGGGACCCGCAGGGGCCTCTTCGCGAAGGGAGTCGGGGATGACGGTCATCGAGGTTGTCCGCCCATCGCGCCGGCCCGCGCCGGCGTCCCGTCGGCGCGTTCGGGACCGGGTCGTCGTCACCAGCGACGGGGTGCGGCTGTCGGCCCGCCAGTACGGACCGGACACCGCTCCGCACACCGTGGTCTTGCTGCACGGCTTGTGCTTGGACCAGGATTCCTGGGCCCTGCAGGTGGCCGAGTTGACCGGGCGCTGTGGCGCGACTGTCCGGATCATCACCTACGACCACCGCGGCCACGGCAACTCCGCCGGCGCGCCGATGCACACCTACCGCATCGAGCGGCTCGCCGAGGACCTCGCCGACGTGCTGGCAGCCCTGCGGGTGACGGGTCGCGTCACGCTGGCGGGGCACTCGATGGGCGGCATGGCGGCACTGGCCTATCTCGGGCGACCCGCGCACCGCCGGCCCGTCGACCCGGAGCACCTCGTCCTGGTGGGCACCGCGGCCGGCAAAGTGACCGAGCGCGGCATCGGACGGCTGCTGGCGACCCGCGCCATCGACGTGGCCTACGGGCTGGTCCAGCATGGCCCCCGGGCGGCCACCGACGCGGCCGTTCGCGCTGTGGTGCAACCGCTCTGCGGGGCGCTGACCCGCTACGGCGGCTACGGCGCCGCCGCCCGCGATGCGCTGGTCGCGGTGTCGGCCGGCAGCATCAACGCCACCCCGCTGCCGACCAAGGTGGGGTTCCTACGCGGGCTCAAAGACCACGATCAGTACCGGGTGCTGGGCACCATCACCGCCCAAACGACCGTCATCAGCGGCGGCGCCGACAAGCTCATTCCGCCCGCGCACGCCCACGAGTTGGTCGCCGCCATTCCGGGCGCGCGGCATCTGCACCACCCCCGTGCCGGGCACATGCTGCTGCACGAGGTCCCGGGCGTGGTGAGCGAGGCCCTCGGCGGCGATATCGCTGCGTTGGTGACGGCGAGCTAGGTCCGGGGCCCCTGCGAGCGGCGGTGTGGCGACTCCGGTCGGGCGCGTCGACAGAGTCGAGCACATGCCGCCGATGACGGTGCTGCCAGACCAGATAGCCGATTCCGTGCGTGAGGCGTGGGGTATCGACACCGGGCCGGTGTCGCGGCTGTCGGGCGGGCAAGAGGTGGATACGCGGTGCGTTCATTTAATCATAATGTTCAGTAAGACTGAACGCGGAGCTACACTGAACGCATGGACCGAATCGGTGCTGAGCTAGCCGAGGCCATCGAGCGTCACCTCGCCGAATACGGCGTGCGGGTGCTCGGTGGCCTATCGGCATTGAATTCCACGTTTCCCGAACAGCTGGACCTCGAGATTGACGGCCAACCCGTCACGACCACCGCCCTGTACCTTCCTCACCTGTCGGCAACGGCAGCACTGCAGGCCTGGGCTATGACTGACACCGACTCACCGCTGCTCGTGGTGGGCCCGCGGCTACATCCATCGAGTGCGGAAACACTGCGGGCCCGCGGACTCTGGTACATCGACGGCGCTGGCAATGCTTATTTGCGCCACCAGGGTGGGCTGCTCATCGATGTGCGCGGCCGGCGGCCAGCCGTATCGGTGCAACACGACACCCTCAACGAGGGGTTACACGGAGATGGACCGCGTAATCCCTTCACACCCAAACGCGCGCAGGTGGTCTGCGTCCTGTTGGCGGCACCCGAACTCGTCGAGGCTCCGCTGCGTGACATCGCCCAGTCCGCCGGCGTATCGGTCGGCATGGCCAAGGAGACAATGGATACGTTGCGCATTACCGGCTTCCTGGAACACCTCGGCTCTCGGCGCCGGCTGGTGCGCGCCGGCGAGCTGCTGGACCTGTGGGCGGCCGCCTATCCGGGGGGCCTGGGCCGGGCCAACAGAATCTTCGTCGCCAGCGGTGACATCCATGCCTGGTCGGCGCCCGAAGGCCTGCAGGTGGCTGTCAGCGGAGAGCAGGCCGTGCCCGGTGACATCCGCAATCCAGAATCCCTGGTGCTCTATGTCCACACCGCGGACAACGGGCTACCCACCGACCTGCTTATTCACAACCGCTGGCACCGCGATCCCCACGGCAGCATCGTGATCCGGAACCTGTTCTGGCGCCACCTACCCGACCAGCAATCCGGGTTGGCTCCCGCCGCCCTGATTTATGCCGATCTCCTTGCCTCGCGCGAGCCGCGCCAGCTCGAAGTCGGCCACCATATGAGAAGGCAGGATGACCGACTCGCCCGACTATGACCCGGCTCTGCTGGCGTGGGTGACACCGGTCGTCGCGGCACTTTCGGCCGTCGTGCCGGCTGAACAGCTGATGCTCGTCGGCGCATTGTGCCGCGATCTATTGCACTGGCGCTATTGCCGCGGCGTGCCGCCGCGGGCCACCAATGACACCGATATAGCAGTGGCCCTGAATAATTGGGACCACTTCGAGGCAATTCGCGCCAGCTTCCCCTCCGTGGGCAGCACCGGGCACCGATTCCTGATCGCCGACCGCGCCGTAGACGTCATCCCGTTCGGCGAGGTGGAATCGCCCACAGGAACCACCCGCCATCCCCCCGGCAACGACCTCATGAATGTCCATGGATTCACCGACGCCTACCTGCGCGCCGACGTTCTCCCCCTCCCCGGCGGCTTGACGGTCCGCATCCCCCAGGCGCCGAACTATGCGGTCCTCAAACTCCACGCATGGCTCGATCGGTCCGCGAACCACGATTACAAAGACGGCCCGGATCTGGCCTTGGCGGTGCACTGGTACGCGGGCGACATCGACAGGCTTTATGCCGAACCACACCAGTGGGCCCTGCGTCTCCACGACTTCGACCTACGCAACGCCGGCGCCGCACTGCTCGGCCACGACATGCGCACCAGCCTCGGCTCGCCGGAAGCCGCCGTGCTGACAACACGCGTCACCGAGGCCGATCGCGACCTGTTGGCCGAGCACTTCGGAGCCGGCCAACCGGGCTGGCCAGCCACCGCAACAGCGCGGCGTCCGCTGGTCGATGCGCTACTGGGCCAGCTCACGCTGGACTTGTAGACGTCGCCTTCGGCAACCCGTATCACCCGGACACGCTCTACAAGAGTATTGGTCGCGCACTCCGAAGGCAGCAGGTCTGCCACACGTCCGGCTGGGACACGCCGATGCCAGCTTCACGCTTCGCACCTACGCCCACTCCTCCCTGCGATGCTGGCGGAGGCGGCGGTGACGCTCGGCGCCTTGTGACATCTCGTGACACATCGAGTGACAAGAAGCCCGATAACCCTACGGGCAATAACTCGAAAGCCCTATTGGAACAGGGTCTCCCCGGTGGCCAGGGCCGGGATCGAACCGGCGACCTTCCGCTTTTCAGGCGGACGCTCGTACCGACTGAGCTACCTGGCCGGAAGGCACCGTGTGCCTCGCCGTATCTGCGACCCTGACGGGACTCGAACCCGCGACCTCCGCCGTGACAGGGCGGCGCGCTAACCAACTGCGCCACAGGGCCTTGCTGTACTGCTTGCTCCGCGTTGCCGCGTCGCCGTACCCCCTACGGGATTCGAACCCGCGCTACCGCCTTGAAAGGGCGGCGTCCTAGGCCGCTAGACGAAGGGGGCCAGAACCGAATCTCTCCGGGGTACTCGCAACGCGATCACGTTGGGAGCCACGCTAGCTTAGGTTACCGCGTGCCCAATCCTCAAATGCGCCCCCGGTTCGGCAGCCGATGTCACCCAGTATTCTGTGCTTCACGCCCCTATAGCTCAGTTGGTAGAGCTACGGACTTTTAATCCGCAGGTCCTAGGTTCGAGTCCTAGTGGGGGCACACAGTCCCGGGTCAGCCGGCCCGCACCGCGTTGAGGTAGGTCACGTCGGCGAACGCGGCCGCCAGATCATCGTCGGGATAGACGAAGCCGTTCTCGGCGTGCAGCTGCGCGACGCTCCGGCTGCCGACATCCCAGCCGGCCCTGGTCAGGTAGTCGATGATGTGGCTGCGGTCGCCGTGGTAGACGAGGTCGTTGAAGTCGACTTCGAAGCCGATCTCGGCCATCTTGTCGTGATGGGCCCGCCACCGCGGGTCGGCGAAGATGCCGGTGTCGGGCACGAACTCCGAGGCCAGCCGGCTGCCGGCGGCGCTGAGCGCGCTGATGCGGTCGAACAACGCGTCCTGGGCGTCGGCCGGCAGGTAGACCACCAATCCCTCGGCGCTCCACGCGGCGGGCGCCTGAGGGTCGAATCCGGCCTGCCGCAGCGCGGCCGGCCAATCGTCGCGCAGGTCCACGGCGACGGTGCGCCGCTCGGCGGTGGGCTCGGCGCCCAACTCCCGCAGCGTGGTGGTCTTGAACTCGATGACCTCGGGCATGTCGACCTCGTAGACCACGGTGCCCGCCGGCCACGGCAGCCGATACGCCCGGGCGTCCAGGCCGGCCGCCAAGATCACCGCCTGCCGGATGCCGCCGCGGGTGGCGTCTAGGAAGTACTGGTCGTAGAACCGGGTCCGGACCGCCATCCCCCGCGCCATCCGGTCCGGGTCGAATTCGGAGTTGTCCTCGACCGGGATCTGCCCGTCGACCAGCCGGGTGTAGATATCCAGGCCCACCGCACGCACCAGCGGCGCGGCGAACGGATCATCGATCAACGGCTCCGGTCCGCTGGCCGCCAGCGCCCGTTGGGCGGCCACCATCGTCGCGGTGGCGCCCACGCTCGTCGCCAAATCCCAGCTATCGCTCTCGGTACGCATCACGGGCTCCTATCTCGGCACTTGTCGACAATATAGATCAGCTAAGAGTTGGCCCCGTCGATCGGGGACGCCCGACACCATTGACACCGCCGCCCTATCCACTACTATTTGCGTATGCATGCAGGTACATCAGAAGACGACCGGTTGCCCGGTGATCAGGTCGCCCTGGTGGTTGAGGTGTTCCGGATGCTGGCCGACGCCACCCGGGTGCAGGTGCTGTGGGCGCTGACCGATCGCGAACTGTCGGTTAACGAGCTCGCCGAGCACGTCGGCAAACCGGCGCCGTCGGTCTCCCAGCACCTGGCCAAGCTGCGGATGGCGCGCCTGGTGCGCACCCGCCGCGAGGGCACCACGATCTTCTACAGCCTGGAGAACGAGCACGTGCGCCAACTGGTCACCGACGCCGTCTTCAACGCCGAGCATGCCGGCCCGGGGGTACCGCGGCATCACCGTGCCGAGGCCGGGCTGCAGATGGTGAGCGAACAACAAAGGAGATGAGAACCATGTCGCACCACGACCACAGCCACGACGCGCCGCACGCGCATGAACACCAGCACGGCGACGTGACCCACACGCACGTCCACACCAGCCACGACCATGAGCACGTCGAGCACGAGCACGTGCACACCCACGACGACGGGACGCAGCACTCCCACCGGCATGTGCACCAGGTCGGCCTGGAGGAGGCACACGCCCACGCCCACGCGTGAAGCTCGCCGAATGTGGGGTTAGGACACGCAATCCGGCCCCGGGGCGTGCCTCAACCCCACACTCGGCGGATCAGGCTAGCCCTCACACCTGGGGGCAGTAGTGCATGGGGTTGTCCCGCTCGTCCAGCGGCGGCAGGTTGCGCGCCGGGGTGTGCACCAGCGGGGTGTCGGCGGGGATGCGGCCGGTGGCGCGATCCCATCCGGCGCGGGCCCGCGGATGCTTGCGATACCGCCACGGCACCACGGTGAAGACCAGCCGGACCAGGTCGCCGAACCGGCGATGCAGCCATTCGTCGCGGCGTGACCAGCGATACCCCAACAGATCCCGCACCGGCTGGTCGTAGAGCCCCACGGTGAACCACACGAAGAACGGCGCCACCAGCTTGCGCTGCGCGGCCCACAGCCAGTCCGGCATCCATTGCGCGAACGGCGGTTTCGGCAAGGTGGACAGATCCAACACGTCCCGGGTGGCCTTGTTGTCCTCCAGCACCTCCCGGCACATGTGGTCCCAGTAGACCTGGAAGTCCTCCCAGCTCTTGGGCACCGGGCGCATGCTCATGCCGTACATCGCATACCAGGTGATGTGTTCGTCGAACAGCTGACGCTTCTGCGCCTCGGTGATCCCACCGCAGAACCGCTCGGCCACGATCAGCGTGCCGACGAAAAACGTTGCGTGCGCCCAGTAGAAGACGTCGGGGTTCAGCGCGTGGTAGCGACGGCCCTGGGCGTCGACGCCCTTGATGTCGATGTGGTAGTCGCGCACCTCGGCGCCGGTGGTCGGGGCGCGATCGCCGTCGAAGACCACGCCGCCGATCGGGTACAGCGACCGCATCAGCCGCGGCCAGCGCTCCCGGAAGAACGTCGAATGCTCCTCGACCGCCGCCCCCAGCTGCGGGTGCATGTTCTGCATCGATCCCGCCCACGGGCCCTGCAGCATGCCGCGCCAGTCCCCGAAGTACTGCCAGGTCAGCGAATCGGGGCCGAGCGGGGTCGGCGGCGCGTCGTAGCCGAGCGGCGATACCGGGCAGCCCGCCGCGGCCGTCGCGGCACCCGGGCGGTCGGCGACGGCGTCGCGGCTGGTCACCGGGCACGCCTCAGACGTATCTTGAGTCACTGGTGAGGTTTCCTGTCAGTCTCAGATAACTTTGACTACATGCGTTGTCATCACGAAGCCTAGGAGGGATGTGCCGTCCGGTCAACGACGGGGCCGCTGGGCCGGTGTCCCGCTGGAGGATCGTCAGGCCCTACGTCGTGACGAATTGATCGACGCCGGCGTGCGGCTGCTCGGCGACGAGCACGGACCGGCCCTGACCGTGCGGGCGGTCTGCCGCCAGGCCGGGCTCACCGAGCGCTACTTCTACGAAAGCTTCACCGACCGCGACGAGTTCGTCCGCGCCGTCTACGACGACGTCTGCGCCCGCGCGATGGCCACGCTGCTGTCGGCGAGCACGCCGCGCGACGCCGTCGAACAATTCGTGGCGCTGATGGTCGACGACCCGGTGCGCGGCCGGGTGCTGCTGCTGGCGCCGGAGGTGGAGCCGGTGCTGACCCGCTCCGGCGCCGAATGGATGCCGAACTTCATCGAGCTGCTGCAGCGCAAGCTGACCCGCATCGGGGACCCAGTGCTGCAAGCCATGGTCGCCACCAGCTTGATCGGCGGGCTGACCGCGCTGTTCACCGCCTATCTCAACGGGCGGCTAGCGGCCACCCGCGCGCAGTTCATCGACTACTGCGTCGACATGCTGTTGAGCCGCGTCACAACTTACTAACGGGCCGCGCCAGCGGCGGGCGATAAACTTGATGCTACTGACGTACACAGATATATTGCGTGCAACCGACGGATACAGATAACTGGGAGGGGCCATGTCGGAGAAACTGTCCGACCTGCAGCTGCTGCACGAGCTTGAACCGGTCGTCGAGAAGGGCCTGAACCGCCATTTCTCCGTCTGCAAGGACTGGAACCCGCACGACTACATCCCGTGGTCGGACGGTAAGAACTACTACGCGCTGGGCGGGCAGGACTGGGATCCCGAACAGTCCAAGCTGTCCGAGGTCGCCCAGATCGCGATGCTGCAGAACCTGCTGACCGAGGACAACCTGCCGTCGTATCACCGCGAGATCGCGATGAACTTCCACATGGACGGGCCGTGGGGCACCTGGGTCAACCGCTGGACCGCCGAGGAGAACCGGCACGGCATCGCGCTGCGCGACTACCTGGTCGTCACCCGCGCCATCGACCCGGTGGAGTTGGAGACGCTGCGGTTGGAAACGGTCAACCGCGGCTTCAGCCCGGGCCAGAACCACCAGGTCAAGGACGAGCTGTTCGCCGAAAGCCTGTTTGACTCGGTGATCTACGTGACCTTCCAGGAGTTGGCCACCCGGATCTCGCACCGCAACACCGGCAAGGCCTGCGACGAGACCGTCGCCGACAAGCTGCTGGCCCGGGTCTCCGCGGACGAGAACCTGCACATGATCTTCTACCGCGACATCAGCGAAGCCGGGTTTGAGATCGCGCCCAACCAGGCGATGAACTCGCTGCACCGGGTGCTGCGCAACTTCCAGATGCCCGGTTTCGTGGTGCCCGAGTTCCGGCGCAAGGCGGTGACCATCGCCGTCGGCGGCGTCTACGACCCCCGCATCCACCTCGACGACGTGGTGATGCCGGTGCTGAAGAAGTGGCGCATCTTCGACCGCGACGACTTCACCGGCGAGGCCGCCCGGCAGCGCGACGACCTGGCCCTGCTGGTGGAGGAACTCGAGGAGGCCTGCGACAAGTTCGCGGTGTCCAAGCAGCGCTACCTGCAGCGCGAGGCCCGCAAGGCCGAGAAGCTGGCCGCCCGCAACAAGAAGGTGCTGGCGTCATCGGCGTCCTGATTGACCGCCAGCCAGCGTTACGGATCGGCCCCATCCCGCTCGCCAGCCCGGTCGTGCTGGCCCCGATGGCGGGGGTGACCAACGTCGCATTCCGCACGCTGTGCCGCGAGCTGGAACAGGCCCGGGCCGGGACGGTCAGCGGGCTGTACGTCTGCGAGATGGTCACCGCCCGCGCGCTGGTGGAGCGGCATCCGGTCACACTTCATATGACGACGTTCGCGCCCGAGGAGTCGCCGCGCTCGCTGCAGCTGTACACCGTGGACCCGGACACCACCTACGCCGCCGCGAAGATGATCGCCGACGAGGACCTGGCCGACCACATCGACATGAACTTCGGCTGCCCGGTGCCCAAGGTGACCCGGCGCGGCGGCGGGGCGGCGCTGCCCTACAAGCGGCGGCTGTTCGGCCAGATCGTGGCGGCCGCGGTGCGCGCCACCGAGGGCACCGGCATCCCGGTGACGGTCAAGTTCCGGGTCGGCATCGACGACGCCCACCACACCCACCTCGACGCCGGTCGCATCGCCGAAGCCGAGGGCGCCGCGGCGGTGGCCCTGCACGCCCGCACCGCCGCGCAACGCTACTCCGGCACCGCGGACTGGGAGCAGATCGCCGCGCTGAAAGCCCAGGTCACGACCATCCCGGTACTCGGCAACGGCGACATCTTCGACGCCAGCGACGCGCTGACCATGATGGCGGTCACCGGCTGCGACGGGGTGGTCATCGGCCGCGGCTGCCTGGGCCGGCCCTGGCTGTTCGCCGAGCTGTCGGCCGCGTTCGCCGGCGCCGCACCCCCCACGCCGCCCACCCTCGGCGAGGTCGCCGACATCATCCGCCGGCACGGCGCGCTGCTGGCCGCGCATTTCGGCGAGGACAAGGGCATGCGGGACATCCGCAAACACATCGCCTGGTACCTGCACGGTTTCCCGGCCGGCCCCGAGCTGCGGCGCGCGCTGGCGCTGGTCAAAACGCTCGACGAGCTCGACGCCCTGCTGCACCAACTCGACCCGGACGTGCCGTTCCCGCCGGCGGCGACCGGGCCGCGCGGCCGGCAGGGCTCCCCCGCCGCGGTGACCCTGCCCGAGGGCTGGCTGACCGACCCGGATGACTGCACGGTGCCCACCGGCGCCGACGTTATGCACTCTGGTGGCTGAACCGAGACAATCTCGGCATCGCGCTGACGGGGGTCGGTTCAGTACGATAGGGAACTTGTTGCATCGGACGGCCGCGGTCCCGCTGTCGGCGCCGCGCGACGAGGATGCACGACCCGCAACACGACATCTGTGAATACGAGTACAGCGCGACCCCACGGGTAGCGCCAGAAAAGCAGTGCCAGCACCGTTAGCACTGCGGTGACGCACGGGCACCGGCACGTCGGGCACCTTGATTTCGGAGGCCGCGAGGACATGAGTGACGGCGATAACGCCACTCCTGGCCGTCCGCGCGCCGGCGACGCCGACGGTGACCACGACCGGCATACCGGAATGCTGTCCGCGTCGCCAGGCGCCGCGCCGTGGGAACGCTGGCAGACCCCCTCCCGCTACACCGGCACCGCCGGGGCCCGCCCGGGGGGGCGGGCCCGGCCGCTTGGGGTGTTGGGGCCGGGGCGG
>NZ_MLQM01000169.1:0-11738 GCF_001854525.1 Mycobacterium talmoniae | reverse complement strand
TTCGCGTCCGATCATCGGCATCTCGCAGGCGTTGGCCTCGGCGGGGGCGGCCACCGCGGGACGCGGCTGGTGGTGGCGGATGACGTCGGCAGTGGGGACATCGGCCAGCACCGTCATGCTGATGCAGTCGCGGCCGTTTTGCTGCGCGGCCACCACCCCCGCCGCCGCCGCAGACCACGATCATCACCCGGCCGCCCGAGACGGTGACCGTCGCGCCGCCGCCGCCGCGCGAAGGCGAGGAACCCGCGCCGGGCCAGGGGCCAGGGCAGCCTCCCGGCCCGGGGGCGCACGGGGCCAGCGGCACCATCACCATGCCGAGCCGCGCCGGCGGCGGGCACGTGGTGACCGCCGGTTACCCCAGCGCACCCCCGCCGGGCCCGCCCGGCGACGCGTTTTCTGGAGTGGCCCCCGACGTGGAGGTGATCTCGATCCGTCAGTCAAGCCAGGCGTTCGGCCCCAAGGATCCCTTCGTCGACGAGGGCGACCCGCAATCACGGCAAAAGGCCGACAGCATTCGGACCATGGCGCGCGCAATCGTGCACGCCGCCAACATGGGCGCTCAGGTGATCAATATTTCCGACGTGATGTGCATGAGTGCACGCAGCATCATCGACCAGCCCGACCTGGGGGCGGCGGTGCGCTACGCCGCGGTGGAGCGGGACGCGGTCATCGTGGCCGCGGCCGGCGACACCAGCAAGCGCGACTGCAAACAAAACCCGGTCTATGATCCGTTGCGGCCCAACGATCCCCGCGACTGGGGCGGGGTGACGACGGTGGTGACGCCGTCCTGGTTCGACGAATTCGTGCTGACCGTCGGCGCGGTGGACTCCAACGGGGCACCGCTGGACAAGTCCAGTGTGGCCGGGCCGTGGGTGTCGCTTGCCGCACCGGGCACCGACATCGAGGGGCTGTCCCCCCGCGACGACGGCCTGATGAACGCCGTTGACGGACCGGACAATTCGTTGTTGGTCCCCAGCGGCACCAGCTTCTCGGCGGCGCTGGTGTCCGGGGTGGCGGCGCTGGTCCGGGCGAAATTCCCGGAGCTGTCGTCCTACCAGATCCGGAACCGCTTGATTCACACCGCCCGGCCCCCGGCCCGCGGGGTGGACAACCAGGTGGGCTACGGCATTGTCGATCCGGTGGCGGCGCTGACCTGGGATGTGCCCAACGGTCCGGCGAAACCCCCGGAACGGCTGTCGGCTCCGCTGAAACTGCCGCCACCGCCCCCGGAGCGCAACATGACGCCGGTGTGGGTGGCCGGCGCGGGGCTTGCGGTCCTGCTGATCGGGGCCGGGGTCGCGTTGGCCGCGGCCAAGATGCTGCGGCGATCGGCGGGACAGAAATGAAAGCGCAACGCGCGGTGGGGCTCAACCTCTCGTGGCCGCGGCTGACCGTCGTTTTCCTGATCGATGTCGCGGTGCTGGTGCTGGCCCGGCACTGGCCCGGCTCGGCGCGGACCGCCACCTACGCCTGGTGGGTCGGGGTCGGGATCGCGGTGCTGGTGTTGATCGTCGCCGTGGTCACCTATCGGCGCACACCGCTGGCCTCGGCGGCGGCGGCGCGGGTGCTGGACCGGTTCGTTGACCCGCAGGCCACGCTGGCCGCCGGGCGCTCACCCGGGCTCGATCACCGGCGCCGGTTTGGCCAGGACCCGGTCGGAATCCGGGAACACCAGGGCCAACTCGTCTCGGTGATCGCCGTGACGGGCCGGCCCGACCGGCGCGTCGGGCGGCACGGCCAGCCGGGGGCGGCGACCGTGCCGGTCGGGCCGGTGGCCGCCGCACTGCGCCAGTTCGATGTGCGGCTCGAGGGGATCGACATCGTCTCGGTGGGTGTACCGGTCGCCGTCGACACCGGATTCGGCGAGGAACCCAGATCGGTTGATCAGCGCCACACCTGGCTGGTGTTGCGGATGGATCCGCAACACAACGTCGCCGCGGTGGCGGCCCGGGATTCGGTGGCGTCCACCCTGGCCGCGGCCACCGAGCGGCTCGCGGCCGAGATCGACGGCGCGCAGTGCGCGGCGCGACCGGTGACCGCGGCCGAGATCGCCGACGTCGATGTCGCGGTGTTGGCGGGTCTGCAGCCCGAGCACATCCGTCCGCGTCGGCGTCGGCTCAAACACAAACAGCCCGAAGGGGACAAGGAGTTTGTCACCAGCTTCTGGGTGTCGCCGTCCGACATCACCTCGGAGACGCTGGACCAGCTGTGGGACTCCGACACCACCGCCACGGTGGTGACCGTTCGGCTCATCCCGCGTCGCGGCGGCACCGAGGTGTCGGCCTGGGTGCGCTATCACAGCAGCGGGCGGCTGCGTAAAGAGGTGTGGGCGGGGCTGAACCGGCTCACCGGCCGCCAGCTGGTGGCGGTGTCGGCCAGCTTGCCGGCCCCGGCGGTGCGGTCGCCGCTGGTGGTGCCGGGCCGGGACTTGCGTGAAGATGAAGACTTGGCGGTCCCGCTGAGCCCGGCGCCGCCGCCGAGAGTGGAGGTGGGAGCCCGCACATGAGCAGCCCGCAGATGGCCACGGTCGACGCGCGCAACGCCATGGTGGCCGGCCTGTTGGCGTCGGGGATCTCGGTCAACGGGTTGCAGCCCAGCCGCAATCCGCAAGTGGCCAAACAGATGTTCACCACGGCCACCACGATCGACCCGGGCATGTGTGACGGGTGGCTGGCCCGGATCCTGGCCGGGGAGCAGGGCGTCGACGTGCTTGCCGGGGCGTGGGCGGCGGTGCGGACCTTCGGGTGGGAAACCCGCCGGCTGGGGCTCAGCGACGTGGAATTTCGTCCCGAGGCGTCCGACGGCCTGTTCCTGCGGTTGGCGATCACCAGCGTGGACACCCTGGCCGCCGGCTATGCCGCCGCGCTGACCGAGGAGAAGCGCTACGCGGAGGCCGCGCAGCTGCTGGACGGTGTGGACCCGCGGTCACCGTTTGACGCCGAGGTGGTCAACTACGTGCGCGGCGTGCTGTACTTCCGGACCGGCCGCTGGCCCGATGTGCTCACCCAGTTTCCGCCCGCCAAACAGTGGCGGTACCCCGAATTGCGGGCGGCCGCCGCGGCGATGGCGACCACGGCGCTGGCCTCCCTGGGCGTCTTCGAGGAGGCCTGCCGCCGGGCCGAGGAGGCCACCGCCGGGGACCTGGTGCCCGCCGCCGCCAACGTCGCGACGTACACCAAGGGCATGTGCCTGCGGCACCTGGGCCGCGACGACGAGGCCACCGAGGCGCTGCGCCAGGTGTATTCGCGCGACGCCAAGTTCGCCCCGGCCCGCGAAGCGCTGGACAATCCCGACTACCGGCTGGTGCTGACCGACCCGGAAACCATTGAGGCGCGCACGGATCCGTGGGATCCGGACAGCGCACCGACCCGCGCGCAGACCGAAGCCGCCCGGCACGCCGAAGAGGCCAAGAAGTACCTGGCCGAAGGCGACGCCGAGCTCAACGCGATGCTGGGCATGGCGGCCGCCAAGCGGGAAATCAAGCTGATCAAGTCCACGACGAAGGTGAATCTGGCCCGCGAAAAGATGGGCCTGCCGGTGCCGGTCAGCTCGCGGCACACGCTGTTACTGGGTCCGCCGGGCACCGGCAAGACGACGGTGGCCCGGGCGTTCGCCAAACAGCTGTGCGGGTTGACCGTGCTGCGCAAGCCGCTGGTGGTGGAGACCAGCCGCTCCAAGCTGCTGGGTCGCTATATGGCCGACGCGGAGAAGAACACCGAGGAGATGCTCGAGCAGGCCCTGGGCGGGGCGGTCTTCTTCGACGAGATGCACAACCTGCACGAGGCCGGCTATCAGCAAGGCGACGCCTACGGCAACGCGATCATCAACACCTTGTTGCTGTACATGGAGAACCATCGCGACGAACTGGTGGTGTTCGGCGCCGGGTACGCCAAGGCGATGGAGAAGATGCTGGAAGTGAACCAGGGTCTGCGGCGGCGGTTTTCGACGGTGATCGAGTTCTTCAGCTACACCCCACCGGAATTGATCGCACTGACCCAGCTGATGGGCACCGAAAACGAGGATGTCATCACCGACGAGGCGGTCGAGGTGCTGCTGCCGTCCTACACCAAGTTCTACAACGACGAGAACATCTCCGCCGACGGTGACCTGATCCGCGGCATTGACGTGCTGGGCAACGCCGGATTCGTCCGCAACGTGGTGGAAAAAGCCCGCGATCACCGCAGTTTCCGGCTCGACGACGAGGATCTGGACGCGGTGCTGGCCAGCGACCTCACCGAGTTCAGCGAGGACCAACTGGTCCGGTTCAAGGAGCTGACCCGCGAGGACCTGGCCGAAGGCCTCAGCGCGGCGGTGGCCGAGAAGAACCCCGACTAAAGCGGCGGGGCTGTGAGCCAGCTCACAGGAACCCGTCAGCAAACTCGGACAAAGCCCCCAGGAGGCCCACAACCGGCACCCATCTGGGGCCATACCGACCCGCGGTTGGCGGTAAAACGCCAGGTCAAAGCCCTACGAGGGTGGGCCGCGGACAACGCCGCCGGGCGCCGAGCCGCCGGTGCGGCGGCCGCTGGGCGGGCGATGGCCGGCAAGTCGGGTTGACCGGCGTCTGTGATCGGTGCCACCATGGCGCTGCATGCACCTCGCTAGGTGAGGCGTCTGCACGGAAATAGGCCACTGACCCCGAACGTCGAAAGACGCCCCGGGTCAGGACAGCTCTTCCCGGCTTAAGGGTTGAGCCCAAGTGGCTTCCGGGATTCCCGGATCACGCCGTGCAGTGCCGAAGCTCTGACGAGAGGGGTGCGGTGCCCGGGCGAGTCCGGTCGGGTGCTCTCATCCCTTGGTGTGCACCGCGACGGCACCCCCGTGTGCCCCGGCCGTGAGGAGGTGAGGGCGAGATTGAGTCCCAGCGATAGTCCATATCCGAAATCGATGACCGTTTCGTACCGATCCGGCCCCGGCACCTTCGCCCGCTGAGTCGAGCCGCGCCGCGTTCATTCACATCGCCTCCGCACCGCGGATGCGTGTCTTGACGCGTGCCCGATTCTCCTGAGCGGCAGCCGGACTGGATCCTTCCCGGAGGAGAAGACCATGTCGTTTGTGACCACCCAGCCAGAACTGCTGACCGCCGCGGCGGGCAACCTGCAGAGCATCGGCTCCGCGTTGAGCGCCCAGAACGCGGCCGCCGCTGCCCCCACCACCGGGCTGATTCCCGCTGCCGCGGACGAGGTTTCGGCGCTGACGGCGACCCAGTTCGCCGCGCACGCCACCCTGTACCAGGCGGTCAGCGCCCAGGCGGCGGCGATCCACGAAATGTTCGTCAACACGCTGGGCGTCAGCGCCGGTTCGTACGCGGCCACCGAGGCCGCCAACGCCGTCGCGGCCGGGTAACCGGTTTGGGGGTGTGGTGATGGATTTTGGTGCGTTGCCGCCGGAGGTGAATTCGGGGCGGATGTATGCCGGTGCGGGGGCGGGGCCGTTGATGGCCGCGGCGTCGGCGTGGAATGGGTTGGCCGCGGAGTTGGGGTCGGCGGCGTCGGCCTACGGTGCGGTGATTTCTGGGCTGACCAGTGAGGGGTGGTCGGGTCCGGCGTCGGCGTCGATGGCTGCCGCGGCAATGCCCTATGTGGGATGGATGACGACGATGGCCGGGCAGGCGAAGCAGGCCGCCACGCAGGCCACCGCGGCGGCAGCGGCGTTCGAGGCGGCGTACGCGGCCACGGTGCCGCCGGCGTTGGTGGCGGCCAATCGGGCGCAGTTGGCGACGCTGGTGGCGACGAACTTTTTGGGTCTGAACACGCCGGCGATTGCGGCGACCGAGGCGCATTACGGCGAGATGTGGGCCCAGGACGCCGCGGCGATGTACGGGTACGCCGGTGCGTCGGCGGCGGCGGCGCAGGTCAGTCCGTTCACCCCGCCGCCGCAGACCGCCAACCCGGCCGGGGTGGCCGGCCAGGGTGCGGCGGTGTCCCAGGCGGCCGGTATGGCGGCGGGCTCGCAGACCCAGTCGGTGCTGTCCCAGCTGACCATGGCGACACCGACCGCGCTGCAGGGGATGGCCTCACCGTTGCAGTCCGGTGCGACGACCGCCGCCACCACCGGCACCACGCCCGGCTCGGTCCTCTCGGCGATCAGTACTCCGCTGGGGCTGCAGCCGGGAGACATCACGAACGCGGCGACCAACCTGGCGAGCAGCTCGTTCAGCCCGATGTCGGTGGCCGGCATCACCCAGGTCGGGGCCGACCTGGCCGCCATCCGCGCGGCCACCGCCGGCGCCAATCTGGGCCTGGACGCTCCGGGCATGGCCGCGATGGTGCCCGGCGTCGGCATGGGCATGTTCGGCCCCACCGGTCTGGGCAGCCTGGGCGCCCTGGGCGGTCCCGGGTCGATGATGTCGGCGGGGTTGGGCCACGCCGCCTCGGTCGGCGGCTTGTCGGTGCCGCAGGCCTGGGCCGCGGCCGTGCCGAACGGCAGCACGGTCGGCACCGCGCTGACCGGCACCACGATGACGGCGGCCCCCGAGGCCGGCATGCCGGGGATGCCCGGGATGCCGATGTCGGGGATGCTGGGCAACGGCTTTGGCAACGCGGTCCCCAAATACGGCTTCCGGCCCACCGTGATCGCCCGCCCCCCGGCCGCCGGCTGACCGGTGCCGCCCACAGGGCAACGGCCAGCAGATGCCCGGCTAGCGTGCAGCTGCCTCCCAGTAAATTCCCAGCTGCGGGCCAGCGGGATGACAGCCGGGTCTGCGTAGGCTTGATGAACGTTAGGAGAACGCACGATGACGAGGAATTGCCGGTTGTGACCCCGACCGGTGACGTCGTCGTGGCGTGGCACCACCGAGACCCGCGGCGTCGGCAATGGCCGCAGGGGCTGGCAGCGGCCGAAACGGTGGTGCCAACGGACACGTCGTCCCGGTTGCAAGGACACGCGCCACTGCCCGCACACCACGCGCGTTGAGCCCGGAGGTCGAAGACATGGATTTTGGAGCGTTGCCGCCGGAAATCAACTCCGGGCGGATGTATGCCGGCCCCGGGCCGGGCCCCCTGCTCGGAGCGGCCGCGGCCTGGGAGGCGCTGGCCGCCGAACTGGCCTCCACGGCATCCGCCTACGATTCGGTGATCTCCGGGCTCACCGGCGGGGCATGGTCGGGTCCGTCCTCGGTGTCGATGGCGGCCGCGGCCGCGCCGTACGTGTCGTGGATGTCGACCACCGCGGCCCAAGCCGAACAGACCGCCGCGGGCGCCACCGCGGCGGCGGCGGCCTATGAGGCGGCCTTCGCGGCGACGGTGCCCCCGCCGGTGATCGCCGCCAACCGCAGCCTGCTGGCGTCGCTGATCGCGACCAACATTCTGGGGCAGAACACCCCGGCGATCGCGGCCACCGAGGCGCACTACATCGAGATGTGGGCCCAGGACGCGGCCGCCATGTACGCCTACGCCGGATCGTCGGCGGCCGCCGCGCAGGTCACGCCCTTCAACGAGCCTCCGCAGACGACCACCCCGGCGGGCGGGACCAGCCAAGCCGCCGCCGTCGCCCAGGCCACCGCCACGTCGGCCGGTGGGCACGCGCAGGCCTTGCCGCAATTGCTGTCGACGGTGCCGCAGTCGTTGCAGAGCCTCGCCTCACCCATCACCACCACCGCGGCTCCTGCGGCGGCGGCCGATCCGCCGTCGCTGCTCTCGGCGCTGAACAGCTTCATCACCGGGCCGTTGTCGCCGGCGTCGCTGTTCCCGATCGGTGGTGTGCCTTATCTGCTCGGGATCCAGAGCTATCTGCTGCCGCAGGCCTCGGCCAACCTGACCAGCGCCGCCGAGAAGGTGTCCACACTGCCCGCGGCGGCGGTCGGCGAACCACTGGCGGGCATCCTCGGTATGGGGCCAGCCACGGCCAGCTCAACCGGCTTCAGCGAGCTATCGGCGGGCCTGGGCGGCGCGGGCCGGATCGCGGGCATGTCCGTGCCGTCCAGCTGGGCGTCGTCCGCCCCGGCGATCAAAGCGGCCGCCGCGATGCTGCCCGAAACCAACCTGAGTGCCGCTCCGCTGGCGTTCGCGGAGGAGGGGCAGTCCAGCATGCTGAGCAACATGGCGTTGTCCGGTCTGGCCGGGCGGGGCATGGTCGGCACCGGCGGTTCCGCTGCTCGGACCGTGGGCGCCGCGAGCGCGTCGGCGGGCAAAGAGTTTGCGACCACCGCCAACATCTTCGTGATACACGAGGCCGAGTGACCGCCGGTGTGCTGGTAGCCGATCAAGGAGCCTAGCAATGGATTTCGCAGCCCTACCCCCGGAGATCAACTCCGGACGCATGTACGCCGGCCCCGGGTCGGCGTCGCTGCGGGCCGCCGCGGAGGCCTGGCAAGGCCTGGCGGCCGAACTGCGCGCCTCCGCGGCGTCGTATTCGTCGGCGATCTCGGGCCTGACGGCGGCATGGACGGGGCCGTCCGCGGCGAGCATGGCGGCCGCGGCCGCACCGTATGTGGCGTGGCTGACCACCACCGCAACGCAAGCCGAGCAGACCGCCAGCCAGGCTCGGGCGGCAGCGGCCGCCTACGAAACCGCTTTCGCCGCAACGGTTCCCCCGCCGGTGATCGCCGCAAACCGCGCGCAGCTGGCGTCCCTGGTTTCCAGCAACATCATGGGTCAGAACACCGCGGCGATCGCGGCCACCGAGGCGCAATACGCCAGCATGTGGGCCCAGGACTCCGCCGCGATGTACAGCTATGCCGGACAATCCGCGGCCGCGGCCACCGTGACGCCGTTCAGCGCGCCCGCACCCAACACCAACCCGGCCGGCGGCGCCAGTCAGGGCGCCGCGGTCGCGCAGGCCGTCGGGTCCTCGGCCGCGTCCAACACCCAGTCGGTGCTGTCCCAGTTGACATCCACCACACCGAGCGCGCTGCAAAGCCTCGCCGCCCCGGCCGCCGCCTCCGACCCGGTCTCGTCGCTAACGAATCTGCTCAGCAGCATCAATTCATCCCCGTTGGCGTCGCTGGCCGCCGATGTGGAGCTGCTGCCGAAATCGATTCTGCCGGCGAACGACATCCTCATCAGCATCATCATGGGTTTGGTGATCGGGGGACGGCGCCTGTCCGACGTGGCCGTCGGGGTGGCCGGCGCCGGCGCCGGCTCCGCGGCGGGGCCCGCGCTTCCCACGGCCGGCTTGCCGGCGGCCGCCTCGGCGGCGGTGTCGGCGAGCGTGGGCGAGTCCGGTTTTGTCGGTGCGTTGTCGACCCCGCCGAGCTGGGCGACCGCCACCCCGGCGATTCGGACCGTGGCGGCGGTGCTGTCGTCCACGGGGGAGGGCGCCGTGCCCGCGGCCGCGGTGAGCCAGATGAGCCTGTTCGGTGAAACGGGCATGGCCGCTATGGCCGCGGGCGCGCTCGGCACCGCGATTCCGCGCACCCTGACCGGGGGTGGCGGCGGCAAGCTGCGCGCTGCCGCGACCAAAGACGTCAAAGACCTCAAAGACACGGAGTCGTCGCCGAATCTGCAACGGGTTGTGGCCGAAATGGCGGAGAACCCGGAAAGTGTGCAGCACTGGCGCACCGACTCCGAACACCTCGACGCGCTGCTGGCCGAACTTCAGCAGAAGCCGGGGATCCACGCGGTGCATGTCTCCAAAACCGACGCGCCCCGGATGACACCGCCACGCTCCCGGCTGTTCTAACCAGATGAGGTCGCGTGTGCACTGTGAAGGTGCTTGCGGGAAGCCAAAATTCATGCGCGCTGGCGCATCTGTGAGCCGAATCGCAGGTGCGCTGGCCGGTCGGTGCCGTGTTCGGGTTGACTCGGGTGCGAGTTGATGCCACGATGGCCGATGTATGCACCTCGCTAGGTGAGGCGTCTACACGGACACAGGCCACTGACCCCGAACGTCGAAAGACGCCCCGGGTCAGGACAGCTCCTCCCGGCTTAAGGGTTGAGCCCAAGTGGCTTCCGGGACTCCCGGATCACGCCGTGTAGTGCCAAAGCTCTGACGAGAGGGGTGCGGCGCCCGGGCGGGTTTTCCTCGGGTGCTCTCATCCCGTGTGTGCACCGTGACGGCACCCCCGTGTGCCCTGGCCGTGAGGAGGTGAGAGCGAGATTGAGTCCCAGTGGAGATAGTCCCTATCCGCAATCGATGACCGTTTCGTTCCGATCCGGCCCCGGCTGCACTTCCGCTTCCTGAATCGGCTTGCGCCTCCTTCCCTGACACACGCCTGCACTGCGCCGGCGGGTGTCTTGGCGCGCGCCCACCACAGCGGACTGAGCCGCGCCGGGTTGGGCTGTGCTGTGAGGAGAAAGTCCATGTCTGACGTTCTGGGACACGCAGTTCCGCGGAGGCGCGCGTTACCGGCCCGCATGGACGCCTGCCCGGCTTCGGCCGTAACCAAGGGGGTTTGCTGATGGATTTTGGTGCGTTGCCGCCGGAGGTGAATTCGGCGCGGATGTATGCCGGCGCGGGGTCGGGGCCGTTGATGGCCGCGGCGTCGGCGTGGAATGGGTTGGCCGCGGAGTTGGGGTCGGCGGCCTCGGCGTACGGTGCGGTGATTTCTGGGCTGACCGATCAGGGGTGGTCGGGTCCGGCGTCGGCGTCGATGACCGCCGCGGCGATGCCCTATGTGACGTGGATGAACACCACTGCCGGGCAAGCCAAGCAGGCCGCCACGCAGGCGGCCGCGGCGGCGGCGGCGTTTGAGGCGGCGTACGCGGCCACGGTGCCGCCGGCGTTGGTGGCGGCCAATCGCGCCCAGTTGGCGGCATTGGTGGCGACGAACTTCCTGGGTCTGAACACGCCGGCGATTGCGGCGACCGAGGCGCATTACGGCGAGATGTGGGCCCAGGACGCGGCGGCCATGTACGGCTACGCGGGCTCCTCGGCGAGTGCGACGAAGGTGACCCCGTTTACGGCGGCGCCGCAGACCACCAACGCCGCCGGGGCCGCCCAGCAGGGTGTGGCGGTGTCGCAAGCGAGCGGCACCGCCGCCAGTTCGCAGACCCAGTCGGTGCTGTCCCAGCTGACCTCGGCGATGCCGACCGCGTTGCAGCAGTTGGCTTCACCGCTGCAATCCACCGCCTCCACCGCGTCTAGCTCGGGGACCTCCGGCGGGCAGACGATCCCGAACATCCTGGGCTGGTTGGGCGTTTCGAACTCGGATCTGTCGAACGGGATCACCAACCTGTTCAGCAGCTCGTTCAGCCCGATGGCCCCGGCCGGGATCACCCAGGTCGGCGCGGATTTGGCCGCCATCCACGCGGCCACCAGCGGCGCCAACCTCGGTTTGGACGCGCCGGCGATGGCGATGCCCGCGGTGCCGGGGGTGGGCATGGGCCTTGTCGGGCCGGGCAGCCTGGGCGGATCGGGGTCGTTGGTGTCGGCCGGGATGGGTCAAGCGGCGACGGTCAAGGCCACCCTGTCGGTGCCGCAGGCCTGGGCGGCCGCGGTGCCGGCGTCCAACACCACCGTGGGTACCACGTTGGCCGGCACCACCATGACCGCGGCCCCCGAGGGCGGGATGCCCGGCATGCCCGGGATGCCGATGTCGGGGATGCTGGGCAACGGCTTTGGCAACGCGACACCCAAATACGGCTTCCGGCCCACCGTGATCGCCCGACCCCCGGCCGCCGGGTAATCGAAAACTGTTGACAAGCAACGAGTTAAGGAGATTTTGAGATGGCTACGCGTTTTATGACGGATCCGCATCAGATGCGGGCGATGGCGGGCCGGTTTGATGTGCACGCTCAGACGGTTGAGGATGAGGCCCGCAAGATGTGGGCGTCGTCGATGAACATTACGGGTGCTGG
>NZ_MLQM01000168.1:0-11791 GCF_001854525.1 Mycobacterium talmoniae | reverse complement strand
GACCGGGTGGACCCGGCCACCGGTGACCTGACCAATCCCAGCGGCGGTCGCGGCGAGTCCGCGGCCGCCGCCGGCTTATCGGCCGGTCAGGACACCGCGACGCCGAGCGCGGCGTAGACCTCGCTGGACAGCGCCACGCTGCGCGGGTCGGCGTTGGCCTTGGTGGCGTCGAAGCGGTTCATCACGTACGCGTAGCCGATGCGGTGCTCGAGGTCGACGAAACCGAACGACCCGCCCAGCCCGCCGTGCCCGAAGATCCGCGGGTTGGGGCCGTTGACCCCGCGCTGGTTGAGCATGTACCCCAGCCCCCAGCCGTGGTCGGCCACCCGCGGCCCCAGCACCAGATCGGTGTCGAAGCCGCCTTGGGACACCCGGATCCGGTCCATCTGGGCGCGGCTAAGCAGCTTCTCCTGGGCCAGCCCGTTATAGACGGTGGCCAGCCCCAACGCCGACACCTGCGCGTTGGTGCCCGGAAACTCCAGCTGCCGCCACAGCTCCAGGTTGTTGGAGCCCAGTTCGTCGTCGGGGGCAAAGCCCATCGCCACCGACAGCCCCGCCTTCGGGTGCTCGGCCAGGGTGGTGGGGGCGGCCGGGGCGCCGGCCGACGCCATCATCTCGCGGATGGTGGGTTTGGCGACCAGGTCGGCGCAGCGGCGGCGTTGTTCGGCGACCGGCACCCCGATGTGGATTTCGGCACCCAACGGCTCGGCGACCTCCCGGCGCAGGTACTGCCCGACGGTGCCGCCGGTGACCCGCCGGACCACCTCGCCGAGGATGAACCCGTAGGTGGTCATGTGGTAGCCCTGCGCGGTCCCCGGCGCCCACCACGGCTCGGCCGCGACCAACCGGTCACAGACCAGATCCCAGTCGGCGACGTCTTGCCAGCGCATCGGGGTGCGCGGCCCGATCGCCCCGGACCGGTGGCTGAGCACCATCGCGATGGTGATGTCGCCCTTACCGGCGCGGCCGAACTGCGGCCAGTAGCGGGCCACCGGCGCATCCAGCTCCAGTTCGCCGCGCTCGACGAGCTGGTGCACACAGGTGCTGGTGATGCCCTTGGTGCCGGACAGGACGGTGGCCAGGGTGTCTTCCCGCCAGGGCCGCTGGCCGGCGGCGTCGGCCGACCCGCCCCACAGGTTGACGACGAGCTCCCCGTCGACAAACGCGGCGACGGCGGCGCCGACCTCGTCGCGCACCGCGAAATTCAGCTCGAAGGCGTCGCGCACCCGCTGGAAACCCGACGCGCACGAGCCGTGAATTTCGACGTCGCTCACGTCGCCTCCTGTCGAGGAGATACCCCCCACTTTTGAGCGGGCGACGGGAATCGAACCCGCGTAGCTAGTTTGGAAGACTAGGGCTCTACCATTGAGCTACGCCCGCATGCCTGACTATCGCCAGACTTTACCGGCGCGGCCGATGCCAAATCCAATTGACGTGACGTCACTGTCACCGCGGTGTCGCCGGGCTTTAGGATCGTCGAGGTCAGCGCGGGGTGTAGCGCAGCTTGGTAGCGCATCCGCTTTGGGAGCGGAAGGCCGCAGGTTCAAATCCTGTCACCCCGACCACTACGACCACGCCGACCGTCGATACCGACACCGAGGAGTACAGCCGTGAAGAGCACCGTCGAGCAGTTGAGCCCCACCCGGGTTCGCATCAATGTGGAGGTGCCCTTCACTGAGCTGCAGCCCGACTTCGACCGCGCCTACAAGGAGCTGGCCAAGCAGGTGCGGCTGCCCGGGTTCCGGCCCGGCAAGGCGCCCGCCAAGCTGCTGGAGGCCCGCATCGGGAAGGAGGCGATGCTCGACCAGGTCGTCAACGAGGCGCTGCCCGGCCGGTACGGGCAGGCGGTCACCGAATCGGAGCTGAAGCCGCTGGGCCAGCCCGACATCGAGGTGACCAGCAAGGAGTACGGCCAGGACCTGGTGTTCACCGCCGAGGTCGACGTCCGCCCCGACATCACGCTGCCGCAGCTGAGCGCGCTGCAGCTCAGCGTGGACCCGATCGAGATCAGCGACGACGAGGTCGACGCCGAGCTGCAGTCGCTGCGGGCCCGGTTCGGCACCCTGACCGGGGTCGAGCGGCCCGCCGCCGACGGCGACTTCGTCTCGATCGACCTGTCCGCCACCGTCGACGGCGAGGAGCTGCCGGAGGCGGCCACCGAGGGCCTGTCCCACGAGGTGGGGTCGGGCCGGCTGATCGACGGCCTGGATGAGGCGATCGTCGGCTTGACGGCCGGGGAGTCCAAGGTGTTCACCACCACGCTGGCCGCCGGCTCGCACGCCGGGAAGGAAGCCCAGGTCACCGTCACGGTTGGCTCGGTCAAGGAGCGCGAGCTGCCCGAGCCCGACGACGAATTCGCCCAACTGGCCAGCGAATTCGACACCATCGAGGAGCTGAAGGCCAACCTGGCCGACCAGGTTCGGCAGACCAAGCGGGTCCAGCAGGCCGAAAAGATCCGCGAGGCGGCGTTGGACACGCTGCTCGAGCAGGTCGACATCCCGCTGCCCGAGGCGGTGGTGCAGGCCCAGGTCGACAACACCGTGCACAACGCGCTGCACGGCCTGGACCACGACGAAGACAAGTTCGCCGAGCAGCTCGCCGAGCGGGGTTCCTCCCGCGAGGAGTTCGACGCCGACGCCCGCTCGGCCGCCGAGAAGTCGGTCAAGACCCAGCTGTTGCTGGATGCGCTGGCCGACGACCTCGAGGTCGAGGTCGGGCAGAACGACCTGATGGAGCACCTGATGCTGATGTCGCGCCAGTACGGCATCGAACCCCAGCAGCTGCTGCAGGTGCTGTCGCAGCAAAACCAGCTGCCGGCGGTGTTCGCCGATGTGCGGCGGGGACGCACGATCGCCGCGGTGGTGCAGGCCGCCACCGTCACCGACACCGACGGCAACGTGATCGACACCACCGAGTTCTTCGGCAGCCCGGAGGCCGACGAGGCCGAGGATGCGGAGACCGCCGACGACGGCGAGTGACGCTGTGAGCGAACGCCGGCAGTTCAGGGAGTGCGCGGCGGCGCGGGTTGGTTAGTGTCGATGCAGACGGAACACAACGAAAGCAGGTAACCCACTGTGAGCGACATGCGTTCGAACGGGCAGGGGCTCAACCTCGTCGACTCGGTGTATGAGCGCTTGCTCTCCGAGCGGATCATCTTCCTCGGGTCGCAGGTCGACGACGACATCGCCAACCGGCTGTGCGCGCAGATTCTGCTGCTGGCCGCCGAAGACCCGACCAAGGACATCTCGCTGTACATCAACTCGCCGGGCGGGTCGATCAGCGCCGGGATGGCGATCTACGACACCATGGTGCTGGCGCCCTGCGATATCGCCACCTACGCGATGGGCATGGCCGCCTCGATGGGCGAGTTCCTGCTGGCCGCGGGCACCAAGGGCAAACGGTATGCGCTGCCGCACGCCCGCATCCTGATGCACCAGCCGCTGGGCGGGGTGACCGGCAGCGCCGCCGACATCGCCATCCAGGCCGAGCAGTTCACGGTCATCAAAAAGGAGATGTTCCGGCTCAACGCCGAGTTCACCGGCCAGCCGATCGAGCGCATCGAGGCCGACTCGGACCGCGACCGCTGGTTCACCGCCCAGGAAGCCCTCGAGTACGGCTTCGTCGACCACATCATCACCCGCGCCCAGACCAACGGAGCCACGTCATGAATCCCGAAATCGCACCGCAGGCGCGTTACATCCTGCCGTCGTTCATCGAGCACTCCAGCTGGGGCGTCAAGGAATCCAACCCGTACAACAAGCTGTTCGAGGAACGCATCATCTTCCTCGGCGTGCAGGTCGACGACGCGTCGGCCAACGACATCATGGCGCAGCTGCTGGTGCTGGAGTCGCTGGATCCCGACCGCGACATCACCATGTACATCAACTCCCCGGGTGGCTCGTTCACCTCGCTGATGGCGATCTACGACACCATGCAGTACGTGCGGGCCGACATTCAGACGGTCTGCCTGGGGCAGGCCGCGTCGGCGGCGGCGGTGCTGTTGGCCGCCGGCACCCCGGGTAAGCGGATGGCGCTGCCCAACGCCCGGGTGCTGATCCACCAGCCGTCGCTGGCCGGGGTGATCCAGGGCCAGTTCTCCGACCTGGAGATCCAGGCCGCCGAGATCGAGCGGATGCGGACCCTGATGGAGTCCACCCTGGCCCGCCACACCGGCAAAGAGGCCGAGGTGATCCGCAAGGACACCGACCGCGACAAGATCCTGACCGCCGACGAGGCCAAGGACTACGGGATCATCGACACCGTGCTTGAGTACCGCAAACTGTCGGCGCAGTCCGCCTAGTTTTGCGTTGACTCTGCGCTGAGGGCGCTGTCTACTCGCACTTCTGCGCCCTGGACGCAGAGTCAACGGCGCGGGCGACCGCGGCGATGTCGGCCGGGCCCACCCGGCAGCAGCCGCCGATAATGCGCGCCCCGGCGGCCACCCAGTCGGCGGCCAGCTCCGCGCGGAACTGTGGTCGGCCCACCCACCGGCCGTGCTCCCAGCGTTCCCCGCTGTTGGGGTAGACGATCACCGGCTTTCCGGTGACCTCGGCGGCCACCGCGATCGCGGGCAGCACATCGGCGGGGGAGCAGCAGTTGACCCCGACCGCGACCAGCTGCGGCACCCCGGCGGCCACCGCGAACGCCTCGCGCAGCGGCTGCCCGGCGCGGGGCCGGGCCCCGGCGATGGGGTAGCTCAGCCAGGCCGGCACCCCCGCCTCCGCCAGCACCCCGACCAGCGCCTCGGCCTCGTCGAGATCCGGGACGGTCTCCAAAGCCAGCACGTCGGGGCCGGCCGCGGCCAGCACCTGCAGCCGCGGCCGATGCCAGGCCGCCAGCGCGGCCACCGGCAGGCCGTAGCGCCCGCGGTACTCCGAGCCGTCGGCCAGCGCCGCCCCGTAGGGGCCGATCGAGGCGGCCACCCAGCGCGGCCCGCCGGCCCGGGCCAGCTGCACGCTGCGCTGCAGCAGCCGCGTCGTCGCGACCCGGTCGAACCCGCGGGCGGCGAAACCGTCGAACGAGGCCTGGTAACTGGCGGTGGTGGCGATCACGGCACCGGCGCGGCGAAACGCGGTGTGCACGGCCTCGATCTCGGCCGGGGCGTCGACGAGCAGCCGCGCCGACCACAGCGGGTCGGACAGGTCGTGGCCGCGGGCCTCCAGCTCGGTGGCCAGGCCTCCGTCGCTGACCAGCACGGTATCGTCGGGCACGGCGAACGCCACGGTCGCCACTGTAGGTCGGTCCGCTCGGTGGATAACAGCCGCGACACGGCGGCGCGTCTCATCAGCCCCACGGCGCGCACAGGCGTTATGTTCTCAAGCGGACAGGGACAAATACCACCGACGCGATTCGGTCCTATCGGTCGCGTCACGCCGGAGCAAGCGGGTAGCGTCGGGACATACACTCTCGGCACCACCCACGAAGACCGAACAGGAAGTAGGCCCTCAGCACCATGGCGCGCATCGGAGACGGCGGTGACCTCCTGAAGTGCTCGTTCTGCGGGAAGAGTCAAAAGCAGGTCAAGAAGCTCATCGCCGGCCCCGGCGTTTACATCTGCGACGAGTGCATCGATCTCTGCAACGAGATCATCGAAGAGGAGCTCGCCGACGCGGACGACGTCAAACTCGATGAGCTGCCTAAACCCGCGGAGATCCGGGACTTCCTGGAGGGCTACGTGGTGGGCCAGGACACCGCCAAACGCACCCTGGCGGTGGCGGTCTACAACCACTACAAACGCATCCAGGCCGGGGAGAAAAGCCGCGATTCGCGGTCCGGGGAGCCCGTCGAGCTGACCAAGTCCAACATTTTGATGCTCGGACCCACCGGCTGCGGCAAGACCTACCTGGCGCAGACGCTGGCCAAGATGCTCAACGTGCCGTTCGCGATCGCCGACGCCACCGCGCTGACCGAGGCCGGCTACGTCGGCGAGGACGTCGAGAACATTCTGCTCAAGCTGATCCAAGCCGCCGACTACGACGTCAAACGCGCCGAGACCGGGATCATCTACATCGACGAGGTCGACAAGATCGCCCGCAAGAGCGAAAACCCGTCCATCACCCGGGACGTCTCCGGGGAGGGCGTGCAGCAGGCGCTGCTGAAGATCCTGGAGGGCACCCAGGCGTCGGTGCCGCCGCAGGGCGGACGCAAACACCCGCACCAGGAGTTCATCCAGATCGACACCACCAACGTGCTGTTCATCGTGGCGGGCGCGTTCGCCGGGCTGGAGAAGATCGTCTCCGACCGGGTCGGCAAGCGCGGGCTGGGATTCGGTGCCGAGGTCCGGTCCAAGGCCGAGATCGACACCACCGACCACTTCGCCGAGGTGATGCCCGAAGACCTGATCAAGTTCGGGCTGATCCCGGAGTTCATCGGCCGGCTGCCGGTGGTGGCCTCGGTGACCAACCTGGACATGGACGCCCTGGTCAAGATCCTCTCCGAGCCGAAGAACGCGCTGGTCAAGCAGTACACCCGGCTGTTCGAGATGGACGGGGTGGAGTTGGAGTTCACCCCGGACGCGCTGGAGGCGATCGCCGATCAGGCGATCCACCGCGGCACCGGGGCCCGCGGGCTGCGCGCCATCATGGAGGAAGTGCTGCTGCCGGTGATGTACGACATCCCCAGCCGCGACGACGTCGCCAAGGTCGTGGTCACCAAGGAGACCGTGCAGGACAACGTGCTGCCGACCATCGTGCCGCGCAAGCCGTCCCGCTCGGAGCGTCGCGACAAGAGCGCCTGACCCGCGGCCGCGCGGGCGGCGCGCTAGCAAATGTTACTCACGCGTAGGCGGCGTTCTTAGACTTGACGCGCCAGCAACAGTGACGAAAACCACAATCACCGCGCCCGCGCACCGCGGCAACATCGGTGACCTCGAACTTTCGCGCCGTATCGGCGGCGTGTCCGGCGCTCGTGGCGTCGAGGCATCCCTAAGAGCAGTGCAATAATCGGTACCGGCAGTGACATAAAAATTTTGGGCGGGGCCACTCCAACGATGCGCGCGGGTAGACGCGAGGCTGGGTGCCCGTAGAAAACGGTTATGGAAGGCGGGGACGTGGGTCCGAACGGCAACGGGGCCGGGCCAGGCGCGGCACCGGAGCGGCACAAGCTCGAAAAGGTGGTCATCCGGTTCGCCGGTGACTCCGGGGACGGGATGCAGCTCACCGGTGACCGGTTCACCTCCGAGGCGGCGCTGTTCGGGAACGACCTGGCCACCCAGCCCAACTATCCCGCCGAGATCCGCGCCCCCCAGGGCACCCTGCCCGGGGTGTCCTCGTTCCAGATCCAGATCGCCGACTACGACATTCTCACCGCCGGTGACCGCCCCGACGTGCTGGTCGCGATGAACCCGGCCGCGCTGAAGGCCAACATCGCCGACCTGCCGCGTGGCGGGCTGGTGATCGCCAACTCCGACGAGTTCACCAAGCGCAACCTGGCCAAGGTCGGCTATGACGCCAACCCGCTGGAGAACGGGGAGCTGTCCGACTACGTCGTGCAGGCCGTCGCGATGACCACGCTGACGCTGGGCGCGGTGGAGTCCATCGGCGCGACCAAGAAGGACGGTCAGCGCGCCAAAAACATGTTCGCGCTGGGGCTGCTGTCGTGGATGTACGGCCGGCCGATCGACACCAGCGAGACGTTCATCCGGGAGAAGTTCGCCCGCAAGCCCGATGTCGCCGAGGCCAACGTGCTGGCGCTCAAGGCGGGCTGGAACTACGGCGAAACCACCGAGGCGTTCGGCACCACCTACGAGGTCTCCCCGGCGAAGCTGCCGGCCGGCGAATACCGGCAGATCTCCGGCAACACCGCCCTGGCCTACGGGGTGGTCGCCGCCGGTCAGCTGGCCGGTATCCCGGTGGTGCTGGGCAGCTACCCGATCACCCCGGCGTCGGACATCCTGCACGAGCTGTCCAAGCACAAGAACTTCAACGTGATCACCCTGCAGGCCGAGGACGAGATCGCCGGGATCGGCGCGGCGCTGGGCGCCTCCTACGGCGGGGCGCTGGGGGTCACCAGCACCTCCGGTCCGGGGTTGTCGCTGAAGTCCGAAGCGGTCGGGCTGGCGGTGATGACCGAGCTGCCGCTGCTGATCATCGACGTGCAGCGCGGCGGGCCGTCCACCGGGCTGCCCACCAAAACCGAGCAGGCCGACCTGCTGCAGGCGATGTACGGCCGCAACGGGGAGTCCCCGGTCGCCGTGCTGGCGCCGCGGTCGCCGTCGGACTGCTTCGACGCCGCCATCGAGGCGGTGCGGATCGCGGTGACCTACCACACCCCGGTGATCCTGCTGTCCGACGGCGCCATCGCCAACGGCTCCGAGCCGTGGCGCATCCCCGACATCAGCGGCTACCCGGCGATCCGCCACGAGTTCGCCAAGTCCGGGGAACCGTTCCAGCCGTACAACCGTGACCCGGACACGCTGGCCCGCCAGTTCGCGATCCCGGGCACCCCGGGCCTGGAGCACCGCATCGGCGGGCTGGAGGCCGCCAACGGGTCGGGCAACATCTCCTACGAGCCGGCCAACCACGATCTGATGGTGCGGCTGCGCCAAGCCAAGATCGACGGGATCGAGGTGCCCGACCTACAGGTCGACGACCCGACCGGCGACGCCGAGCTGCTGCTGCTCGGGTGGGGCAGCTCCTATGGGCCGATCGGTGAGGCGTGCCGGCGCGCGCGCCGCAAGGGCATCAAGGTCGCCCACGCGCAGCTGCGGAACCTCAACCCGCTGCCGGCCAACCTCGGTGACGTGCTGCGCCGCTACCCGAAGGTGGTGGCGCCGGAGATGAACCTGGGCCAGTTGGCGCTGCTGCTGCGCGGCAAGTATTTGGTCGACGTCCAGTCGGTGACCAAGGTGGCCGGGATGGCGTTCCTGGCCGACGAGGTCGAAGGCATCATCGATGCCGCGCTGGACGGCACGCTGGCGGAAAAAGAAACGGACAAAGCCAAATTCGCACGGCTGGCGGCGGCTACCGTGGGTAGTGGTGTAGGAGCTGAGGCATGACTGAAGTGATCGGCAACCGGATCGGCGTGGACCTCGGTCTGACGCCCGGGCCGTCCAAGATGAGTCTGGTCCCCACCACCGAGGCGCCGCAGAAGGCCAAGGACTTCACCACCGACCAGGAAGTCCGCTGGTGCCCCGGCTGCGGCGACTACGTCATCCTCAACACCATCCGCAACTTTTTGCCCGAACTCGGGCTGCGCCGGGAAAACATCGTCTTCGTCAGCGGGATCGGGTGCTCGAGCCGGTTCCCGTACTACCTGGAGACCTACGGTGTGCACTCCATCCACGGCCGTGCCCCCACCATCGCGACCGGCCTGGCGGTGGCCCGCCCCGACCTGTCGGTGTGGGTAGTCACCGGTGACGGCGACGCCCTGTCGATCGGCGGCAACCACCTGATCCACGCGCTGCGCCGCAACGTCAACCTGACGATCCTGCTGTTCAACAACCGGATCTACGGGCTGACCAAGGGCCAGTACTCGCCGACCTCGGAGGAAGGCAAGGTCACCAAGTCGACGCCGATGGGCTCGCTGGACCACCCGTTCAACCCGGTGTCGCTGGCGCTGGGTGCGGAGGCCACCTTCGTCGGCCGCGCCCTGGACTCCGACCGCAAGGGGCTGTCCGAGGTGCTGCGGGCGGCGGCCGAGCACCGCGGCTCGGCGCTGGTCGAGATTCTGCAGGACTGCCCGATCTTCAACGACGGCTCGTTCGACGCGCTGCGCAAGGAAGGCGCCGAGGAGCGGGTGATCCACGTCCGCCACGGGGAGCCGATCACCTTCGGCTCGGGCGGCGAATACTGCGTGGTGCGTTCCGGGTTCGGGCTCGAGGTGACCAAGACCGCCGACGTCGCCGCCAGCGAGATCGTGGTGCACGACGCGCACTCCACCGACCCCGGCTACGCGTTCGCGTTGTCGCGGCTGTCCGACCAGAACCTCGACCACGCCGTGATGGGCATCTTCCGTCAGGTCGACCGGCCCACCTACGACGACGCCGCCCGCGCCCAGGTGGCGGCGGCGCGGGAATCCACCCCGCACGACATGGCCGCCCTGCAATCGCTGCTGCGGGGCCGCGACACCTGGACCGTCGACTGACGTGGTCCCCCCGCCGCCGCTCCCGCTCGCCGGGATCGTGCTGGTCGGGGGGCAGTCGCGGCGGATGGGTCGCGACAAGGCGACCCTGACCGTTCCGGACTCGCTGGGCGGTCGGACGCTGGTCGAGCACCTGGTCGACGTGGTCGGGCAGCGCTGTGCCCCGGTTTTGGTGATGGCCGCGCGCGGACAAACCCTGCCCGAGCTGCCCGCGCGGCTGCTGCGCGACGAGGTCGCGGGCCTGGGCCCGCTGCCGGCGGTGGGGCGCGGTTTGCAGACCGCGGCGGCCGGCGGCGCCGAGTACGCCTTCGTCTGCGCGGTCGACATGCCGCTGTTGACCGCCGAGCTGATCGACACCCTGGCGGGCGCGGCCGCGCGGGTGGATTCCGACGTGGTGTTGCCGTGGGACGGCCGCGACCACTACCTGGCCGCGGTCTACCGGACCCGGCTGGCCCCGCGCATCGCGGACCTGGTGGCCGCCGGCGAACGCCGGATGGGCGCGTTGGTCAACACCGTCGACGCGCAACGCATCGTGGTGCCCAAGGCCCCGACGCTGGCCAACGTCAACTCACCCGCCGATCTGCAGGCCCTGCTGCCCCCGCCCCGGTAAAGACCATTCCGGCAAATTGCGCAGCCGAAATTAAATAATTGCGTGCGCGGTCCTGTGTGATGGCGACGTTATATTTCTCGGCAAAATATGGTGCGGGCCGCTGTCGGTCGCGAGTCCTCGTGTTATCCGGGTTCGACGGGCCCCGCGTATTGCGTTGGGGCAGCGGGAGATTGGGCGTCTGGGCGGCGGCGGTCACCGGCGCCGGGCCGGCGTCAGATCGCCGGAATAGCGGTGTCGACGCCGCCGCGGTGCGCCGCCGAATTGCGGCGTTTCGGCGGCGACTGTGGCGGAGTGGGGCGGCCCGGAAAGCGGGGCGCGTGCCGTTGTCGCCGAAGTTTTCGCCGCCCGCGGCCGCCGGAACGACTTTGCTGTTGTTGTGAAAGGTCTTGTGGCCCTAGTTTTCCCTGGTATCAGCGTTCGCTGATCGGGGCGGGCACGGGTCGGCGGCGCCGCCGCCGGTCGCCGGGTGGTGGCCGGCCCAAGACCGGTGCCAACCCGCCGCGGCGGCGCCACCCGGCGAAACCCGTGGCGCAGCTCACAAAAATTGCGTGATTTGGCTCACGAAAACGCCCATACCGAGCGCATCTGGTGTGGTTGAAAAAGCATCGCGTGACCTGGGAAATGTTTATCCGACGTCGTCGTGATCGTCTCGTTATCGGATCGAGATATCGCTCGTGTCGAAGATGACGAATGGCAATTTGGTCTCGTACCGTCCATGTCGACCCCGCGAGGGGCAAACCAAAATCGAATCCACGGACCCGCGTGAGGGGGGCTGCAGACGGCGCTAGCCAGCCCGCAGCCGTCGGGCAGCAGCCCGTAGGGCAGACCCATGTCCCCACCGTCGTGCCGGAACGAGACGGCACGTCCGAAGCACCACCTTGCCTGCATAGGCAGCGGCCCAGCGTTGGGCCTGCTTCGGCGCGCGCCCCGCGAAAGGAACGATATTGAACCACGTCCGTAAGACGCTCGTCATCGCCGCGATTGCCGGGGCCCTGGCCAGCGCGCCGACGGCCTCCGCCGATGACATCGACATCAGTGCGCCGGGCGACTCGGTGAACACCGAGAACGCGGCGTTCGAGGCCCCGGCCGAGGACCTGCCCC
>NZ_MLQM01000167.1:0-11901 GCF_001854525.1 Mycobacterium talmoniae | reverse complement strand
CACCCCCCCCCCGCCACAGGCGCCCCCCCCACCCCGACCGCCACACCACTACCGCCGGCGGCCGCGGCGGAGGGGGAAGGGGGACCGGGCATGGTCCCGGTCGCGGGCCGCGGCCCGGCGGCGTCGTCGCGCCCGGGCTTGGTCCCGGCTGGACGCCGCGGCAGCGGCCGGCGCCGAGGCGGCCGCGGTGTCGGAAGCTTTCGCTTCGGCGCCGCTGCGGGCGTGCATGGCGGGACCGAACCGCGTCCACGGTCCACCGCCGCCCGCCAGATAGCCGAAGCTCTCGGCGCCCACCGGCGGCGGTCCCGGCGGCGCCGCGCCACCGGCCACGGCCGACGCGGGCGCGGTGGCCGGGGCCGACGCCGGCGCGGGTGGCGCGCTTGGCACGGTCGGGGCGCCCCCGGCGGCCGGCCACACCTTGGGCTCGGCCACGACGGGTTCGAGGATCGGTTCGGCGACCGCGGCGATGGGAGCGGGGCGGATACCGGCCAACCCGGCCAACCCGATCGCCCAGCCGAGATTGGCCAGCGCCAATGTCAGCGCCGGCTGCAGCAGCGCCGGAAAATACGGGCCAAACGTGGACAGCACCTGACTGGCGTGGAACGTCAGGTCGGCCATGACCGCGGGCAGATCGGTCAACAGCGCGGCCGGATTGGTCAGCAGGTCGTTGAGCAGGGTTTGAAAGTTCTCCACCTGCTCAAGTCCGACATCCAGCCACCAGGCCGGGTCGGTGGGATCCAATTCGCCGTCGTGGATTCCGCCGTCGTCGCCACCGTGGTCGTGGCCGTCGTCGTGGTCGTGGCCGTCGTCGTGGTTCAGGATCGGTGGTGCGGTGGTGGTCGACGGGGTGGCAGCCACCGCGGTATCACTGACCGCCTCATAGGTACTCATCGTGGTCGCCGCCTGCACCCACATCCGCGCATAGTCGGCCTCATTCACCGCGATCGGAATCGTATTGAGCCCAAAGAAATTCGTCGCCACCAACACCCCATGAGTCACATGATTGGCAGCCAACTCCCCCAACGTCGGCATCGCCGCCAACGCCCCGCTATAGGCCCCCGCCACCGCCTCATGCTGAGCCGCCGCCGCCGCACTATCGGCACTCGCCTGCCCCAACCACGCCAAATACGGCCCATGCGCAGCCACATACGCCTGCGCACTCGGCCCCTGCCACGCCCCAGCCTGCACCCCACCCAGCACCGCACTCAATTCCTGCGCCACCGCCGCATACTCAGCACTCAACGACGACCACGCCCCCGCCGCCGCCAACAACGCCCCCGGCCCCGGACCACTACTCAACAACGCCGAATGCACCTCCGGCGGCGACCCCATCCACACCGGCACGCTCACAACAGACACACCATCCCAGGCTTCGATGACTATTGAACATGATTATCATTATCAGTTGCGTGGCGGTGTTTCAAGCGACGCCGCCGGGCTGGCACGATCGCGCCATGCCGGTTCCCGAGTTCATCGCCGACCTGCGCGCCCGGATCGGGCACGACCCGCTGTGGCTGATCGGGACGACGGCCGTCGTGATCCGCGGCGGCAGCGAGGTGTTGCTCATCGAACGGGCCGACAACGGTTGCTGGACACCGGTGACCGGCATCGTCGACCCCGGCGAGGAGCCCGCCGACGCCGCGGTCCGGGAGGTCGCCGAGGAGACCGGCGCCACCGCGGTACCGACGCGGCTGGCCTGGGTGCACGCGACCGCGCCGGTGGTGCACGCCAACGGTGATCGGGCGCAATACCTCGACCACGTCTTCCTGATGGACTGGGTGGCCGGTGAGCCCCGCCCGGACGGCGAGGAGAGCACCGCGGCGGGGTGGTTTCGCCTCGACGCGCTGCCGCAGATGTCGGCGCGGATGCGGGACCGGATCGCGGCCGCCCGCAGTGATCGCGGCCAGACCCGCTTCGAGTGGTCCGGCCCGGCCGGTTAGCCGTCAGTCAGCGGAAACTCACAGCAGGGTCGGCAGGGCCAGCGCCGAATCGATGGCCAGCGCGCAGAACACCACGGCCAGGTAGTTGTTGGACTGCAGGAACAGCCGCAGCGGCTTGACCGGCTCCCCGTTGCGCACCCCGGCGTACAGCTGGTGGGCCATCGTCAAGAACCAGGCGCCGGCCAGACCCGCCACCGCGGCATACAGCCACCCGGCGGCCGGGATCAGCGCCAGGGTGGCGAGCACGGTGAGCCAGGTGTAGATCAGGATCCGCTGGGTGACCTGACGCTCGGTGGCCACCGCCGGCAGCATCGGCACCCCGGCCGCCTTGTAGTCGTCCTTGTAGCGCATGGCCAGCGCCCAGGTGTGCGGCGGCGTCCAGAAGAAGATGATGGCGAACATCACCACGGCCGGCCAGCCGATGGTGCCGGTCACCGCCGACCAACCGATCATCACCGGCATGCAGCCGGCCGCCCCGCCCCACACCACGTTTTGCGAGGTGTGGCGCTTGAGCAGCATCGTGTAGACGAACACATAGAACGCGATGGTGGCCACCGCCAGCACGCCCGACAACAGGTTGGTGGTCGCCAGCAGCCAGAAGAACGAGCCCACGCCCAGCACCAGCCCGAACACCAGGGCGTTGCGGGTCGGCACCGCCGCCCGCGCCAGCGGCCGCCGCGCGGTCCGCTTCATCACCTTGTCGATGTCGGCGTCGACCACGCAGTTCAGCGTGTTGGCGGAGGCGGCGGCCAGCACCCCGCCGATCAGCGTGTTAAGGATCAGCAGCGGGTTCACCGTGCCACGCTCAGCGAGCAGCATCGCCGGTATCGTCGTCACCAGCAGCAGCTCGATGATCCGCGGTTTGGTCAGGGCCAGATACGCCAGCACTGCGCTGGGTATTTTCGGCGCGACGCGCTCGCGAATGCTCACGCAGTAACTCCTCAGGTCGCACCAGCGCGCAGCTTCTACTACAGACGATGGTAGACCGCCGGGCCACCGCGGCCACACCGCAGGGTCGATTCGGCGGGATTCCCGCTGTTTGCGCTGCCGCACGACCGGGAACCCGGCGCGAAAATCCCAGTCTGCGGCGACGCGGGATCCCGCACTAGGGTGTAGAAGAACCGGCTCGTCGACCCGAGGACTGACGTTAGTGACCACACTCGAAGAAATTTCCGCGCTGACCCGCCCGCAGCACCCCGACGACTGGGCCGAGATCGATTCGGTCGCCGTCGACACCGTCCGCGTGTTGGCCGCCGATGCGGTCCAAAAGGTCGGCAACGGTCATCCGGGCACCGCGATGAGCCTGGCGCCGCTGGCCTACACGCTGTTCCAACGGGTGATGCGGCACGACCCCAGCGACACCACCTGGCTGGGTCGCGACCGGTTCGTCCTGTCGGCCGGGCATTCCAGCTTGACCCTGTACCTGCAGCTCTACCTGGGCGGCTTCGGCCTGGAACTGTCCGACATCGAATCGCTGCGCACCTGGGGGTCCAAGACCCCCGGGCACCCCGAGTTCCGGCACACCCGCGGGGTGGAGATCACCACCGGCCCGCTCGGTCAGGGGTTGGCGTCCTCGGTGGGGATGGCGATGGCCGCGCGCTACGAGCGGGGCCTCTTCGACCCGGACGCCGAACCCGGCACCAGCCCGTTTGACCACTTCATCTACGTGATCGCCTCCGACGGGGACATCGAGGAAGGCGTGACCAGCGAGGCGTCGTCGCTGGCCGCGGTGCAGCACCTGGGCAACCTCATCGTGTTCTACGACCACAACCAGATCTCGATCGAAGACGACACCAACATCGCGCTGTGCGAAGACACCGCGGCCCGCTACCGCGCCTACGGCTGGCATGTGCAGGAGGTCGACGGCGGCGAGAACGTGGTCGGCATCGAGGAGGCCATCGCCAACGCCAAGGCCGTCACCGACCGTCCGTCGTTCATCGCGCTGCGCACCATCATCGGCTACCCGGCGCCCAACCTGATGAACACCGGCAAGGCGCACGGGGCCGCGCTCGGTGACGACGAGGTGGCCGCCATCAAGAAGGTGCTCGGGTTCGATCCGGAGAAGACCTTTGAGGTCCGCGAGGACGTCATCACCCACACCCGCGGGCTGGTCGGCCGCGGCAAGGCGGCCCACGAACGCTGGCAGCAGGACTTTGAGGCCTGGGCCGAGCGCGAACCGGACCGCAAGGCGCTGTTGGACCGGTTGCTGGCCCACCAGATGCCCGATGGCTGGGACGCCGACCTGCCGCACTGGGAGCCGGGCTCCAAGGCGCTGGCCACCCGCGCGGCGTCCGGCAAGGTGCTGTCCGCGCTCGGACCCAAGCTGCCCGAGCTGTGGGGCGGCTCCGCCGACCTGGCAGGCAGCAACAACACCACCATGGACGGTGCGGATTCGTTTGGGCCGCCGTCGATTTCGACGAAGGACTACACCGCCCACTGGTACGGCCGCACCCTGCACTTCGGGGTTCGTGAGCACGCGATGGGCGCCATCCTGTCCGGGATCGTGCTGCACGGCCCGACCCGCGCCTACGGCGGCACATTCCTGCAGTTCTCCGACTACATGCGTCCGGCGGTGCGGCTGGCGTCGCTGATGGACATCGACACCATCTACGTGTGGACCCACGACTCGATCGGCTTGGGCGAAGACGGGCCCACCCACCAGCCGATCGAGCACCTGGCCGCGCTGCGCGCGATCCCGAACCTGTCGGTGGTGCGCCCCGCCGACGCCAACGAAACCGCCTACGCCTGGCACACCGTCTTGGCCCGGGGCGCCAGCAGCGGACCGGTCGGGTTGATCCTGACCCGCCAAGGTGTTCCGGTGCTCGAGGGCACCGACGCCGCCGGGGTCGCCCGCGGCGGGTACGTGCTCGGCGGCGCCGGCGACCAACAGCCCGACGTGGTGCTGATCGCCACCGGCTCCGAGGTGCAACTGGCCGTCGAGGCGCAGAAACTGCTGGCCGACAAGGACATCGTCGCCCGGGTGGTGTCGATGCCGTGCGTGGAGTGGTTCGAGGCCCAACCGGTCGACTACCGCGACGCCGTGCTGCCCCCGGCGGTGTCGGCGCGGGTGGCCGTCGAGGCCGGGGTCGCGCAGTGCTGGCACAAACTGGTCGGTGACACCGGGCAGATCGTGTCGATCGAGCACTACGGGGAATCCGCCGACTACAAAACGCTGTTCCGCGAGTACGGGTTTACCGCGGAGGCCGTCGTCGCCGCCGCCGAACGCGCACTGGACAACTAGGGAAAAGGGGTATCGGAAAGATGACCACGTCACAAAACGCCAACCTCGCTGCGCTCAGTGCCGCGGGGGTCTCGGTGTGGCTGGACGACCTGTCCCGCGACCGGCTGGAGTCGGGCAACCTCGCCGAACTCATCGCCACCCGCAGCGTGGTCGGGGTGACCACCAACCCGACCATCTTCCAGAAGGCGCTGGAGCAGGGCCACGCTTACGACACCCAGGTGTCCGAGCTGGCCGAGCGGGCCGCCGATGTGGAGGCCACCATCCGCACCGTCACCACCGACGATGTGCGCAACGCCTGCGATGTGCTGACCCCGCAATGGGAGGCCTCCGACGGCGTGGATGGCCGGGTGTCGATCGAGGTCGACCCGCGGCTGGCGCATGACACCGACAAGACCATCGCCCAGGCCGTGGAGCTGTGGAAGATCGTCGACCGGCCGAACCTGTTCATCAAGATTCCGGCGACCAAGGCCGGTCTGCCCGCCATCACCGCCGTGCTGGCGGAAGGGATTTCGGTCAACGTCACGCTGATCTTCTCGGTGCAGCGCCACCGCGAGGTAATGGACGCCTACCTGGCCGGGTTGGAGGCCGCCCACAAGGCCGGCCACGACCTGTCCAAGATCCATTCGGTGGCGTCGTTCTTCGTGTCCCGGGTGGACACCGAGATCGACAAGCGGCTGGAAAAGATCGGCTCGGCCGAGGCGTTGGCGCTGCGCGGCCAGGCCGGGGTGGCCAACGCCCGGCTGGCCTACGCCGCCTACCAGGAGGTCTTCGAAGGCGGTGCGCGGTATGGCGCGCTGTGGCCGGAGGGGGCGCGGGTGCAGCGCCCGCTGTGGGCGTCCACCGGCGTCAAGAATCCCGACTACGCCGACACACTGTATGTCACCGAGCTGGTGGCGCCGCACACGGTGAACACCATGCCGGAGAAGACAATTGAAGCCGTGGCCGACCACGGGGTGGTCACCGGCGACACCGTCACCGGCACGGCCGACGCCGCCCAGGGCGTGTTCGACCAACTGGCGGCGGTCGGGATCGACCTGCCGGACGTGTTCGTCGTCCTTGAGGATGAGGGCGTGGAGAAATTCGAGGCGTCCTGGACCGAACTGCTCGACGCAACCCAGGCTCAGCTCGACGCCGCCACCAAGTGACGCAGGCCATCGACCCGTGGCGAAATCCGCTGCGGGACAAACGCGATAAGCGGCTGCCGCGGATCGCTGGGCCGTGCGGGGTGGTGATCTTCGGGGTCACCGGCGATTTGGCCCGCAAGAAGTTGATGCCGGCGATCTACGATCTGGCCAACCGGGGCTTGCTGCCGCCCACCTTTGCGCTGGTCGGATTCGCCCGCCGGGACTGGGACGATCAAGATTTCGGCCAAGTCGTGCACGACGCGGTCCGGGCGCACGCCCGCACCCCGTTTCGGGAGGCGGTGTGGGAACGCCTGGCCGAGGGTTTCCGGTTCGTGCAGGGCACCTTCGACGACGACGCGGCGTTCGCCCGGCTGGCCGAGACGCTGGACAAGCTCGACGTCGAACGCGGCACCGGCGGCAACCACGCCTTCTACCTGTCGATCCCGCCGAACGCATTCCCGATGGTGTGCGAAAAGCTGTACTCCTCCGGGCTGGCCCGGCCCCGCGAGGGCCGCTGGAGCCGGGTGGTGATCGAGAAACCGTTCGGCCACGATTTGGCCAGCGCCCGCGAACTCAACAGCGTGGTCAACAGCGTCTTCCCGGAGGAGTCGGTGTTCCGGATCGACCACTACCTGGGCAAGGAGACGGTTCAAAACATCCTCGCGCTGCGGTTCGCCAACCAGCTGTTCGACCCGATCTGGAACGCGCACTACGTCGACCACGTGCAGATCACCATGGCCGAAGACATCGGATTGGGCGGCCGCGCGGGCTACTACGACGGGATCGGCGCGGCCCGCGACGTGATCCAGAACCACCTGCTGCAGCTGCTGGCGCTGACCGCGATGGAAGAGCCGGTGAGCTTCCGCCCCGCGGAGCTGCAGGCCGAAAAGATCAAGGTGCTCTCGGCGACCCGGCTGGCGCAGCCGCTGGATCAGACCACGTCGCGTGGTCAGTACACCGCCGGCTGGCAGGGCGGCGAACAGGTGGTGGGCCTGCTGGAAGAGGAGGGGTTCGCCACCGACTCCACCACCGAGACGTTCGCCGCCATCACCTTGGAGGTCGACACCCGACGCTGGGCCGGGGTGCCGTTCTACCTGCGCACCGGGAAACGGTTGGGGCGGCGGGTCACCGAGATCGCGCTGATGTTCAAACGCGCGCCGCATCTGCCGTTCGACGCCACCATGACCGACGAGCTCGGCCAAAACGCCTTGGTGATCCGGGTACAGCCCGATGAGGGGATCACGCTGCGGTTCGGCTCCAAGGTGCCCGGCCACCTGATGGAAGTCCGCGACGTCAACATGGATTTCTCCTACGGCTCGGCGTTCTCCGAGGATTCGCCGGAGGCCTACGAGCGACTGATCCTGGACGTGCTGCTGGGCGAACCGTCCCTGTTCCCCGTCAACGCGGAGGTGGAATTGTCCTGGGAGATCCTCGATCCCGTCCTCGACAACTGGGCCTCGCATGGCAAGCCCGACCCGTATCAGGCGGGCACCTGGGGCCCGGCGTCGGCGTTTGAGATGCTGCGCCGGGACGGCCGGGAATGGCGGCGACCGTGATCGCCGCCGAGCGCGAGCAGACACAAAAGTCCCCCAAAAGCACCGAAATTAGGGGCTTTTACGTCTGCTCGGCCGGGTCAAGGGAGCGGCGCAAATGATCATCGACCTGCCCAACACCAGCACCACCGCGATCAACAAGAAGCTCGATGAGCTGCGCGAGCGGGTCGGTGCGGTGACGATGGGCCGGGTGCTGACCCTGATCATCGCGCCGGCGACCGAGGCGTACCTGGACGAATCGATCGCGGCGGCCAACGCCGCCAGCCAGGAGCATCCCAGCCGGGTGATCGTGGTGATGACCGGCGACCCGGACGCCGCCGACGCCCGGCTGGACGCCCAGCTGCGGATGTTCGGCGACGCCGGCGCCGGTGAAGTGGTGGTGCTGCGGCTGTCCGGCGCGCTCGCCGGGCACGCCGACAGCGTCGTGGTGCCGTTCCTGCTGCCCGACATCCCGGTGGTGGCCTGGTGGCCCGACCTTGCGCCGCCGGTTCCCGCCCAAGACCCGTTGGGCCAGTTGGCGATCCGGCGTATCACCGACGCGACCAACGGCGCCGACCCGCTGTCGGCGATCACCGGTCGTCGGCCCGGATACACCCCGGGCGACACCGATCTGGCCTGGAGCCGGATCACCTACTGGCGGGCGCTGCTGACCTCGGCGCTGGATCAGCCGCCCTACGAGCCGGTCACCTCGGCGCTGGTGTCCGGGCTGAAAACCGAACCGGCGCTGGACGTCCTGGCGGGTTGGCTGGCCGGCCGGATCGACGGGCCGGTGCGCCGCGCGGTCGGCGAACTCAAGGTGGAGTTGGTGCGCAGCACCGAGACGGTGACGCTGAGCCGCCCCCAGGAGGGGGTGACCGCGACGTTGAGCCGCACCGCCCGCCCGGATGCGCTGGTTCCGTTGCCGCGTCGCGACGTCAGCGAATGCCTGGCCGAGGATTTGCGGCGGCTGGACCCCGACGAGATCTATTTCACCGCGCTGCAGGGCATCGACCGGGTGGAGTACGTATGAGCCAAACTGTGGAAACCTACCCCGACACCGCGGCGCTGGTCGCGGCGGCCGGTGACCGCCTGGTCGGCGCCATCGAAGCGGCCATCGCGGCCCGGGGGCGGGCGCTGATCGTGCTGACCGGCGGCGGCACCGGCATCGGGTTGCTGCGCCGGGTCGGTGAGCAGGCGCAGCGCATCGACTGGACGAAGGTCCAGGTGTTTTTCGGCGACGACCGGTTCGTGCCGGCCGACGACGACGAACGCAACGCCAAGCAGGCCGGCGAGGCCCTGCTGGATCACGTCGGGCTTCCGGCGAGCAACGTGCACGCGATGGCGGCCAGCGACGGCGAGTTCGGCGACGACCTCGACGCCGCGGCGTTGGGCTACGAGCGTGTCCTGGCGGCGCACGCTGAACCGGGGGAAGCCGCACCGAATTTCGACGTGCATCTGCTGGGGATGGGACCCGAAGGCCACATCAACTCGCTGTTCCCGGATACCCCCGCGGTACGGGAGACCGCCCGGCTGGCGCTTCCGGTCTACGACTCTCCCAAGCCGCCGCCCCGCCGGATCACCTTGACGTTGCCGGCGATCCAGCGGTCGCGCGAGGTGTGGCTGGTGGTGTCCGGTGCGGCCAAGGCCGCCGCGGTGGCGGCCGCGGTCGGCGGCACCGACCCGGTGGCGGTACCGGCCGCCGGGGCCGTCGGGCGCGAGGCCACGGTCTGGCTGCTCGACGCGGAGGCCGCGGCCAAGCTGCCGACCGGCTAACCTCAGCGCTCCGCGTCCCCGGCCGGTTCGAGACCGGTCATAATGGGCGGCATGGCAGACAAATCCGCCGGCACCGGTCCGGAGCGGCGTCGGCTCAAGACGCTGGCGCAGGCCGCGTTGAACGCCGACGTGACGGTCGGGCAACTCGAAGATGTGCTGTCCGGCCTGGGCGACACCATGGGCGAGCTGAACAGTTCGCTGGTGGGCCTAAACCGCACGGTGGAGCGTCTCGGGGACGGGCTGGACCACCTCGAAGAAACGATGGCCAGCCTGGACGATCTCGCGAAGCGGCTGGCCACGCTCATCGAGCCGGTGGAGGCGATCGTCGACCGCATCGACTACATCGTGAGTTTGGGGGAAACGGTGATGTCGCCGGTGTCGGCGACCGAGCATGCGGTGCGCGGCGTGATGAACGTGGTGAACGCGCTGCGGAACCGCACCGTCCGCGCCGATTAGCCGCTGTTGCGCAGCGCGCTGGCCAGCCCGTTCATCGTGAGCAGGATCCCGCGCTGCACCAGTTCGTCGTCGTCGCCGCCGCGGTAGCGGCGCAGCAGCTCGACCTGCAGATGGTTCAGCGGCTCCAGGTACGGGAACCGGTTGAACACCGAGCGGGCCAGCGACGGGTTGTCGGCGAGCAGGTTGTCCTGGCCGGTGATCAGCTTGTGCGCGGCGATGGTCCGGCCGTGCTCGGCGACGATCTTGTCGAACACCCGGTGGCGCAGCGCCGCGTCGGGCACCAGTTCGGCGTAGCGTGCCGCCAGACCGAGATCGGATTTGGCCAGCACCTGCGCCATGTTCGACAGCACCGAGGTAAAGAACGGCCACCGCCGATACAGGTCCTGCAGCACCTCCAGCCGGCCCGCGTCCTCGTCGAGCCACTCGTGCACCGCGGTCCCGGTGCCATACCAGCCCGGCAGCATCACCCGGCATTGGCTCCAGGACAGCACCCAGGGGATGGCGCGCAGGTCGGCGATCGAGTTGGTGGGTTTGCGGGAGGTGGGCCGGCTGCCGATGTTGAGCGCCCCGATCTCGCTGACCGGGGTGGACGCCAGGAAGTAGTCGACGAACCCCGGGGTCTCGTGCACCAGGTCGGCGTAGGCGCGCTGGGCGCGCGCGGCCAGCTCGTCGAGTACGGCATAGGCCGGTTCGGCGTCGGGCCCCAGGCCCTCCACGTCGAGCAGGGTGGACTCCAAGGTGGCGGCCAGCAGGGCCTCCAGATTGCGGTGCGCCATCGCCGGCTCGGCGTACTTGGCGGCGATCACCTCACCCTGCTCGGTCAGCCGTAGCGAGCCGTTCACCGCGCCCGGCGGTTGCGCCAGGATGGCCTGATAGCTGGGTCCGCCGCCGCGGCCGACGGTGCCGCCCCGGCCGTGGAACAGCCGCAACCGGATCCCGGCGTTGCGGGCCGTCTCGACCAGGTCGAGTTCGGCCCGGTACAGCGCCCAGTTCGCCGCCAGATACCCGCCGTCCTTGTTGGAGTCGGAGTAGCCCAGCATCACCTCCTGGCTGCCGCCGCGGGCGTCGACGAGCGCCCGGTACAGCGGAATATCAAGCAGCGCTTGGAGTATCGACGCACCCCGGTGCAGGTCGTCGATGGTCTCGAACAGCGGCACAATGCCCACCGGACACAACGGCTGCGGCCCCGAGGCGTCCAGCAGGCCGACTTCCTTGAGCAGCAGCGCCGCCTCCAGCAGATCCGACACCGACTGGCACATCGAGATGATGTAGGTGGGCACCGCGTGCGGGCCGAAGACGTCGACCGCGCGGGCGGCGGCGGCGACCACGTCCAGTTCGCGGCGGGCCAGCTCGGACAGGTCGGCGCCGTCGCGGATCAGCGGGCGGCGGGTCGCGAGTTCGGCGACCAGCAGCGCCACCCGGTCGTCTTCGGGCAGCGACGGGTAGTCGGGGTGCACCCCGGCCCAGGCCAACAGTTCGGCGACCACCTCTTCGTGGACGTCGGAGTTCTGCCGCAGGTCCAGCCCGCACAGGTGGAACCCGAACACGTGCACGGCCTCCCGCAGCCGGGCCAGCCGGTCGTCGGCCAGCAGCGCGCTGCCGTGCCCGCGCAGCGAGGCGTCCACGATGTCGAGGTCGGCGCGCAGCTGCGACGCCGCGGCGTATCGGGGCAGACCCAGGTCCAGCCGCTGCGGCGGCGGGCGGTCCAGCACGGCGTCGGCGGTGGCGGTCAGCCGGGCGCGCATCGCGCGCACCGCGCGGCGGTACGGCTCGTCGGCACGCTCCGGCTCGCCGCCGCTGTCGGCGAGTGCCGTCAACTGCGGGGTGGGCTGGAC
>NZ_MLQM01000166.1:0-12078 GCF_001854525.1 Mycobacterium talmoniae | reverse complement strand
CGCCAAAAAACACGCCGCGGCAGCCCTTGCCAAACAACACCAAATCGCCTAGCGTTCAACATGACTCGTTGATCACAACGCGTGAACCACGCCCGATCCGAAGTCCACCACTCCACGGGACGCTATCGTCACCGGCATCATCGAAGTAGTACACCCGCACTTTGACCGCCTCACAACCCTTTGGGCCAAGCGTCCGCCATGGCGCCATCCCACGCTGCTGCGCCGAGGACTAGCTGCGCGATGAAACAGTGAACGGTGGTGCTTCGGCCAAAGAGAATCGCGTGGTTGACTGGCCCGCAGATCGGTTTGGCGGTGTGGCCCATCTGTTCATTCCTCGGCTGGTTGTGGAATCTTTGCACTCAAGTCTTGGCCGCGATGCCAGCGAACTTGTCAACAAAATGTTGACGGCTGTGTCACAGTTCTATGCATGACCGCCCTTGAGCAAGAGCTGCGGTATGCGATCGCATATCGCAACGAGATGGCAGTCGAGCTGGCGAGTTTCCTCCTGACCCTCGCGGCTGATGATGGTGGAGGTCCGATGCCAGTCGGCCTCACGGTCCCAGCTATTGGCAGTGACCCGGACCGCCTCCTCGCCAACGTCCAGGCGCTGACTGCCGTAATCCTTAATCGCGCCGGGATGCCATGGGACGCGATGGCGGCCCAACTCGAATGCAGCAAGCAAGCCCTACACCGTCGCCTCGCAATGCGGGGCGAGAAGCTATTCGAGGAGGCCGTTTCTCACTTCGGTGAGGAGCAACGCACAACGGATACGCGGGCCCTGATGGAGGCCCTATACGCCGCGGAGGCGATCCAAGGTCGGGGTGATGACCCACTGGAGTTACAAGTTGTGGTCCGCTCATTGGTCCCGTGGGGCTCGGCAGACTTGATCTGGAGGCTGGTCACATTGCCTGCATCCGAATACATCTTGGCTGCGGGAAACCGACTTGCGTCGGCCCTCATGAGATGGAGAAGGATTCCCCGTTGGTGGTGGAAACGGGGCGACGACTTGCAAATGGGCAAGGGAGCCAAATGAAAGCTGATTCCTGATGCTGAATTAAGAACCTGGCATCTGGCGCCGTGTACTCTTCGGTTTTCTGCGAGATTGCTGGCAAAAGGACGTCCCAGGAACAAACTTGGGGCGTCCTTCCGTCTGGTCAAGTCAGACCAGTGCCAGCGCCTCACGCAGCGCTACGGTGTCCGCCTGGGACAGCAATACCCGCTGCGCATCCCGCTCGTCCTGGCTGGACCGGCAGGTCGGCGAACGCGATGGCCTGGACGATTCGCGTGGCCAGTTGGCTGGCGCGGCTACCGCGGGCGGCGGTGAGCACTCCCGCGGCGGTTTCGGCATCCAGTAGCACCTAGCCCAGGCTGCGGCGACGCGAGTGCGGAGCGTTGAGGGCGGTGGTTGGACCTTCGGTGTTGTTGCTGTTCACTTGTCCCCCCTCAGGGTCTCGCGGTTGAAAGCGAGCAAACTGTCCTGGGAGGGCCGAATAACAGCCGGATCACATCGGGTACTCGTAGCCGGACCAAAAACCGCATATGACCTGCTGCTTAGTTGGGTGCCCCCGGCAGGATTCGAACCTGCGGCCTTCTGCTCCGGAGGCAGACGCTCTATCCCCTGAGCTACGGGGGCGCGTGCAAGAAGCTGCGCCAGTGGGCTCCGACAGCCTAACGCATGGCGCCCACCATCAAAGAACCGGACGGATTCGGGTCCTGACCACGTCAGACCATAGGATGGAGCCTCGTGACCCCCGCCGATCTGGCCGAACTGCTCAAGGCCACCGCCGCCGCGGTCCTCGCCGCGCATGACCTCGACACCGCCGCGCTGCCCGCGACGGTCACCGTCGAGCGCCCGCGCAACCCTGACCACGGCGATTACGCCACCAACCTGGCGTTGCAGCTGGGCAAGAAAGTGGGCGCCAACCCGCGGGAGCTGGCCGGCTGGCTGGCCGAGGCGCTGGCCAACGCCGACGGCATCGCCGCCGCCGAAACCGCCGGGCCGGGCTTCGTGAACCTGCGCCTGGAAGCCTCGGCGCAAAACGTCGTGGTCACCAACATCCTCGACGCCGGCACCAACTACGGCCACTCCGACAAGCTCAACGACCTCGAGGTCAACCTGGAGTTCGTCTCGGCCAACCCGACCGGCCCGATCCACATCGGCGGCACCCGCTGGGCCGCCGTCGGCGACGCGCTGGGCCGGCTGCTGACCACCCAGGGCGCCGACGTGGTGCGCGAGTACTACTTCAACGACCACGGCGCCCAGATCGACCGGTTCGCCAACTCGCTGATCGCCGCCGCCAAGGGCGAGCCCGCCCCGGAGGACGGCTACGCCGGCAGCTACATCACCGACATCGCCGCGCAAATCCTCGCCGAGGTCCCCGACGCGCTCGAGCAACCGGCCGAGCAGCAGCACGAGACCTTCCGCGCGATCGGGGTCGACCTGATGTTCACCCACATCAAGGCCTCCCTGCACGATTTCGGCACCGACTTCGACGTCTACACCCACGAAGACTCGATGCACACGTCCGGCCGCGTCGAGCAGGCCATCGAGCAGCTGCGCGACAAGGGCAACATCTACGAGAAGGACGGCGCCACCTGGCTGCGCACCAGCGCCTACGGCGACGACAAGGACCGGGTGGTCATCAAAAGCGACGGCAAGCCGGCCTACATCGCCGGCGACCTGGCCTACTACCTGGACAAGCGGAGCCGCGGCTTCAACCTGTGCATCTACATGCTCGGCGCCGACCACCACGGCTACATCGCCCGGCTCAAGGCGGCCGCCGCGGCGTTCGGCGACGACCCGGCCACCGTCGAGGTGCTCATCGGCCAGATGGTCAACCTGGTGCGCGACGGCCAGCCGGTCAAGATGAGCAAACGGGCCGGCACCGTGATCACCCTCGACGACCTGGTCGAGGCCATCGGGGTGGACGCCGCCCGGTACAGCCTGATCCGCTCCTCGGTGGACACCCCGATCGACATCGACCTGGCGCTGTGGTCCTCGGCGTCCAACGAAAACCCGGTCTACTACGTGCAATACGCGCACGCGCGGCTGTCGGCGCTGGCCCGCAACGCCGCCGAACTGGGCCTGATCGGGGACACCGACCACCTGGAGCTGCTCACCCACGACAAGGAGGGCACCCTGATCCGCAACCTGGGTGAGTTCCCGCGGGTGCTGCAGACCGCCGCGTCGCTGCGCGAACCGCACCGGGTGTGCCGCTACCTGGAAGACCTCGCCGGCGACTACCACCGGTTCTACGACTCGTGCCGGGTGCTGCCGCAAGGCGACGAGGAGCCGACCCAGCTGCACACCGCGCGGCTGGCGCTGTGCCAGGCCACCCGCCAGGTCATCGCCAACGGCCTGGGCATCCTGGGCGTGACCGCACCGGAGCGGATGTGAACGTTCATCCCGCCGGACCCCGGCACGCCGACGAGATCCCGCACCCGGGCGCGCCGCCGCGCCCGCAAACCCCGGAGGAGACCGGGCAGCTCGCGCCGAATGTCTGGCCGCGCAACACCGTTCGCGGCGACGACGGCGTGGCCAGCATTGCCGGCGCCAAAGTCACCGACCTGGCCGCCGAGTACGGCACCCCGCTGTTCATCATCGACGAAGACGACTTCCGCGGCCGCTGCCGCGACATCGCGGCCGCGTTCGGCGGCGGCGCGAACGTGCACTACGCCGCCAAAGCCTTCCTGTGCAGCGAGATCGCCCGCTGGATCGATGAAGAAGGGCTGTCGCTGGACGTCGCCACCGGGGGCGAGCTCGCGGTCGCGTTGCACGCCGGATTCCCCGCACAGCGGATCACGTTGCACGGCAACAACAAATCGGTCACCGAGCTGACGACGGCGGTCAAGGCGGGGGTCGGCCACATCGTGCTGGACTCGATGACCGAGATCGAACGCCTCGACGTCATCGCCGGCGAAGCCGGTGTGGTGCAGGACGTGCTGGTGCGGGTCACCGTGGGCGTGGAGGCGCACACCCACGAGTACATCTCCACCGCCCACGAGGACCAGAAGTTCGGGCTGTCGCTGGCCAGCGGTGCCGCGATGGCGGCCGTCAGACGGGTGTTCGCCACCGATCACCTGCGCCTGGTCGGCCTGCACAGCCACATCGGGTCACAGATCTTCGACGTCGCCGGCTTCGAGCTGGCCGCGCACCGCGTCATCGGGCTGCTGCACGACGTGGTCGCCGAGTTCGGCGTGGACAAGACCGCCCAGATGTCGGTCGTCGACCTGGGCGGCGGGCTGGGCATCTCCTATCTGCCCTACGACGATCCGCCGCCGATCGCCGAACTGGCCACCAAGCTGGGCGCCATCGTGCGCGACGAGTCCGCGGCCGTCGGCCTGCCCACCCCGACGCTGGTGGTCGAACCCGGCCGCGCGATCGCCGGTCCGGGTACCGTCACGCTCTATGAGGTCGGCACCGTCAAAGACGTCGAGGTGAGCGCCACCGCGCAGCGTCGCTACGTCAGCGTGGACGGCGGCATGAGCGACAACATCCGCCCCGCGCTCTACGGTGCCGAATACGACGTGCGGCTGGTCTCGCGGACCAGCGCCGCCGCCCCCACACTGTCCCGCATCGTCGGAAAGCACTGCGAGAGCGGCGATATCGTCGTCCGCGATGCCTGGTTGCCCGACGATGTGCAGCCGGGCGACCTGCTGGCGGTGGCCGCCACCGGCGCCTACTGCTATTCGATGTCGAGTCGTTACAACCTGATCGGGCGTCCCGCCGTGGTGGTGGTGCGCGACGGTCGGGCCCGCCTGATGCTGCGGCGGGAAACGGTCGATGACCTACTGAGCCTGGAAGTGAGGTGAGCGTGTTAAACGAGGAGCCGGTCGGTGTCGCGGTATTAGGGCTCGGCAACGTCGGCAGTGAAGTGGTCCGGATCATCGAAGACAGCGCCGATGACCTCGCCGCCCGGATCGGTGCGCCGTTGGTGCTGCGCGGCGTTGGCGTGCGCCGGGTCGCCGCCGATCGGGGCGTGCCCGCCGAACTGCTCACCGACAACATCGAGGAACTGGTCTCCCGCGACGACGTCGACATTGTCGTGGAGCTGATGGGGCCGGTCGAACCGGCCCGCAAGGCCATCCTGCTGGCGCTCGAACACGGTAAGTCCGTGGTCACCGCGAACAAGGCGCTGCTGTCGCGCTCCACCGGGGAGTTGGCCGACGCCGCCGAGCGGGCCCGCGTCGACCTGTACTTCGAGGCGGCCGTTGCCGGCGCCATCCCGGTCATCCGGCCGCTGACCCAGTCGCTGGCCGGGGACACGGTGCGGCGGGTGGCCGGCATCGTCAACGGCACCACCAACTACATCCTGTCCGAGATGGATTCCACCGGCACCGATTACGCCAGCGCGCTGGCTGACGCCCGGGCGCTGGGCTATGCCGAGGCCGATCCCACTGCCGACGTCGAGGGCTTCGACGCCGCGGCCAAGGCCGCCATCCTGGCGTCCATCGCCTTTCATACCCGAGTCACCGCCGACGACGTCTATCGCGAGGGCATCAGCAACATCACCCCGGACGACGTGGCGTCCGCGCGTGCCCTGGGCTGCACCATCAAATTGCTGTCGATCTGCGAGCGGATCACCACCGCCGAAGGCCAGCAACGGGTTTCGGCTCGGGTCTACCCGGCCCTGGTGCCGTCGAGTCATCCGCTGGCCACCGTCAACGGTGCGTTCAACGCCGTGGTGGTGGAGGCCGAGGCCGCCGGTCGGCTGATGTTCTACGGCCAGGGCGCCGGCGGGGCGCCGACCGCCTCGGCGGTGACCGGTGACCTGGTGATGGCGGCGCGCAACCGGGTGCAGGGCAGCCGCGGCCCGCGCGAGTCCAAATACGCCCAACTGCCGATCGCGCCGATCGGCGACATCGTCACCCGGTACTACGTCAGCATGGACGTCGCCGACAAACCCGGTGTGTTGTCCACGGTGGCAGCCGAATTCGCCCAACACGAAGTCAGCATCGCCGAGGTGCGCCAGGAGGGCGTGGCCGACGAGGACGGCCGACGTGTCGGCGCCCGGGTGGTGGTGGTCACCCACCGGGCCCCCGAGGCTGCGCTGTCCGAAACTGTTGCCGCGCTGGCCGATTTGGACGCGGTACAGCGGGTGGCCAGTGTGTTACGACTGGAAGGAACCGGCCAGTGAGCGCCGCCCCGAGAACCATTCACCAGCCCTGGCCGGGCTTGATCGCCGCCTACCGCGATCGGCTGCCGGTCGGCGACGACTGGACCCCGATCACGCTGCTCGAGGGCGGCACCCCGCTGATCCACGCCACCCGGCTGTCCGAACAGACCGGCTGCACCGTGCATCTCAAGGTCGAGGGGCTCAACCCCACCGGCTCGTTCAAGGACCGGGGGATGACGATGGCGGTCACCGATGCGGTGGCCCGCGGCCAGCAGGCGGTGCTGTGCGCCTCCACCGGCAACACCTCCGCGTCGGCGGCGGCCTACGCCGCGCGGGCCGGGATCACCTGCGCGGTGCTGATCCCGCAGGGCAAGATCGCGATGGGCAAGCTGGCGCAGGCGGTGATGCACGGCGCCAAGATCATCCAGATCGACGGCAACTTCGACGACTGTTTGGAACTGGCCCGCAAGATGGCGGCCGATTTCCCCACCATCTCCCTGGTGAACTCGGTCAACCCGGTGCGCATCGAGGGGCAGAAGACCGCGGCGTTCGAGATCGTCGATGCGCTGGGCGCCGCCCCGGACGTGCATGCGCTGCCGGTCGGCAACGCCGGAAACATCACCGCCTATTGGAAGGGCTACCGCGAGTACTACGCCGACGGCGTCACCGCGAGCCTGCCGCGCATGCTGGGCACCCAGGCGGCCGGTGCGGCGCCGCTGGTCCTGGGTGAACCGGTCAGCGAACCCGAGACCATCGCCACCGCGATCCGGATCGGTTCACCGGCGTCGTGGGCCCAAGCGGTGGAGGCCCAGCAGCAGTCCAACGGGCGTTTCCTCGCCGCCACCGACGAGGAGATCCTGGCCGCCTACCACCTGGTGGCCCGCTCCGAAGGCGTTTTTGTCGAGCCCGCGTCGGCGGCCAGCATCGCCGGGCTGCTCAAGTCCATCGAGGACGGCTGGGTGGCCCGCGGTTCGACGGTGGTGTGTACCGTCACCGGCAACGGCCTCAAGGACCCCGACACCGCACTCAAAGACATGCCGAGCGTGACCCCGGTGCCCGTCGACCCGGTCGCCGTGGTTGCGAAGTTGGGACTGGTCTAGAAGGGGTGTCGGTGACCCAGATTCTGCCGGCCGGGCTGTCCGCGAGTGCGGTTGTGGCGGCGTCAAGCGCCAACCTCGGACCCGGCTTCGACAGCCTTGGCCTGGCCCTAGGCCTCTACGACGAGATCATCGTCGAAACAGCCGATTCCGGCCTGGTGGTGCAGGTCGAGGGCGAGGGTGCCGGCCAGGTGTCGCTGGGCCCGGATCACCTTGTGGTCCAAGGCATCCGGCGAGGGCTGCAGGCAGCGGGCGTCGCGGCGCCGGGGCTGGTGGTGCGGTGCCGCAACGTCGTGCCCCATTCGCGCGGGCTGGGCTCGTCGGCGGCGGCCGTGGTCGGCGGGCTGGCGGCCGTCAATGGTCTTGTCGCGCAGGTGGATACGACGCCGCTGACCGAGATGGAGCTGATCCAGCTGGCCTCGGAGTTCGAAGGCCATCCGGACAACGCCGCGGCCGCGGTGTTGGGTGGCGCGGTGGTGTCGTGGACCGACGGCAGCCGCACCCCGCCGGCGTACGGGGCGGTGCCGTTGCGGCTGCACCCCGATATCCATCTGTTCCCGGCGATTCCCGAGCAACGCTCGTCGACGGCCGAGACGCGGGTACTGCTGCCCGCACAGGTCAGCCACCACGACGCCCGGTTCAATGTGAGCCGCGCCGCCCTGCTGGTGGTGGCGCTCACCCAGCGGCCGGATCTGTTGCTGGCCGCCACCGAGGACCTGCTGCATCAGCCGCAGCGCGCCGCGGCGCTCCCGGCGTCCACGGAATACCTGCAGCTGCTGCGGCGTTATGGCATCGCGGCGGTACTTTCCGGTGCAGGACCTGCGGTGATTGCGCTCAGTACCGCTGCGGCGTTGCCCGACGAGGTCGTCGAGTACGGCGCGGCAAAGGGCTTTACCGTCCGCGAGATGACCGTCGGCGACGGAGTTCGCTGGAGTTCGGGAGTGGTGGTGCCGAGCTGAGGCGCGCCACGCGGCGCAGGGTATGCCTTGCTTCCCGCTCGGAAGCAGGTTATTCTCGGAGCCGTCCAGCAATCGCAGGATCTGCGTCTGCACTCATACTGCGATGTCACTGGGACACACCACCAAATTCTTCTCGTGGAGACGGTTCGCCATTCAACGCCGCCGATGCGGGTCAGCACCGCAACACAGGAGATGGTGGAACGCACTCGGCGATTTGGCTGAATGCAACTAACCCCTCGCCGCGACACAACCAGCGAGGGAAGAAAGGAAATCCGTGACTGATACGGACCTCATCACGGCTGGCAGCAGCACCCAAGACAGCCTGCTGTCGGATTCCGTGACCACAAACACTTCCACGCCGGCTGCCGGGGGCGCTGACACCGCCGCCGCGCCGCAGGTCGCGCTGTCGGCGATGGTGCTGCCGGAACTGCGCGCGCTGGCCAGCCGCGTTGGCGTCAAAGGCACCTCGGGCATGCGCAAGAGCGAACTGATCGCGGCGATCAAGGAACGCCAAAACCCGGGCGGCAGCGCCAACCCCGGCCACAGCAACGGCGGCGCCACGGAAACGCCCGCCGGCAGCCCCGCCCCGGAGCCGTCGGCGGACACCGCCGACACCAAGTCGACCCCGCCGGCCGAGGCGCCGTCGGGCACCGCCCCGCGCCGGGCGCGTCGGGGTGCGAGCCGCGACGCCGGATCGCCGGCCGGTGAGCCGACATCCAGCGACAAGCCCGACAAGGCCGACAAGAGCGACAAGGCCGAGCAGGCTGACACCGGCAAGTCCGGCCCGCGCAACGACCAGGACACCGCGACCGAGGGCCGCAAATCCGAGGACGCCAAGACCGAGGAGCGCAGCCAAAACAAGGGCGGCGACCAAGGCGGTGACCAGCAGGGTTCCGGCGGCCACCAGGGCCAGCGTGACCAGCAGAACCGGGGCGGGGACGACGACGGTGACGGCCGTCAGGGCCGGCGGGGCCGCCGGTTCCGGGACCGCCGCCGCCGCGGCGAACGCTCCGGCGAGGGCGGGGACACCGAACTGCGCGAGGACGACGTCGTGCAGCCGGTGGCCGGCATCCTCGACGTGCTGGACAACTACGCCTTCGTGCGCACCTCCGGCTACCTCGCCGGCCCCAACGACGTCTACGTCTCGATGAACATGGTCCGCAAGAACGGCCTGCGCCGCGGTGACGCGGTGACCGGCGCGGTGCGGGTGCCGCGGGAGGGGGAACAACCCAACCAGCGGCAGAAGTTCAACCCCCTGGTGCGCCTCGACAGCGTCAACGGTGGTCCCGTCGAAGACGCCAAGAAGCGGCCCGAATTCGGCAAGCTGACCCCGCTGTACCCGAACCAGCGGCTGCGCCTGGAGACCGCGGGCGAAAAGCTCACCACCCGCGTCATCGACCTGATCATGCCGATCGGCAAGGGCCAGCGCGCGTTGATCGTGTCGCCGCCCAAGGCCGGTAAGACCACGATCTTGCAGGACATCGCCAACGCGATCACCCGCAACAACCCCGAATGCCACCTGATGGTGGTGCTGGTCGACGAGCGGCCCGAAGAAGTCACCGACATGCAGCGCTCGGTCAAGGGCGAGGTCATCGCCTCGACGTTCGACCGGCCGCCGTCGGATCACACCTCGGTGGCCGAGCTGGCCATCGAACGGGCCAAGCGTCTGGTCGAACAGGGCAAGGACGTTGTGGTGCTGCTGGACTCGATCACCCGGCTGGGGCGCGCGTACAACAACGCCTCGCCGGCCTCGGGTCGAATCCTGTCCGGTGGTGTGGACTCCACGGCGCTCTACCCGCCCAAGCGGTTCCTGGGCGCGGCCCGCAATATCGAAGACGGCGGCTCGCTGACGATCATCGCCACCGCGATGGTGGAGACCGGGTCCACCGGTGACACGGTCATCTTCGAGGAGTTCAAGGGCACCGGTAACGCCGAGCTCAAGCTGGACCGCAAGATCGCCGAGCGCCGGGTGTTCCCCGCGGTCGACGTCAACCCGTCCGGCACCCGCAAGGACGAGTTGCTGCTGTCCCCGGACGAGTTCGCCATCGTGCACAAGCTGCGTCGGGTGCTCTCCGGCCTGGATTCGCATCAGGCGATCGACCTGCTGATGAGCCAGCTGCGCAAGACGAAGAACAACTACGAGTTCCTGGTGCAGGTGTCCAAGACGACACCGGGTGGCGCCGAAATCGATTAGCACACCCGGCGACGGCCCCCGGCACCCAGTGCGTCGGGGGCCGTCGTGTGCGTTGGGCCACAATGGTGCCCGTGGCAGACACGGTGCAACAACTCCTGCGCGAACGGGTCGGCGACGACGCCCCGGCGGTCCGGTACGGCGAGCGCGTCTGGACCTGGCGTGAGCACCTGGCCGACGCCGCGGCCATGGCCGCCGCGCTGATCAAGGCCGCCGACCCGGACCGGCCGCTGCACGTCGGGGTGCTGCTGGGCAACACCCCCGAGATGCTCACCGCGATGGCGGCCGCCGCGCTGGGCGGCTACGTGCTGTGCGGGATCAACGACACCCGCCGCGGGGCCGCGCTGGCCGGCGATATCCGCAAGTCGGACAGCCAGATCCTGCTCACCGATCCCGCGCACGCCGACCTGCTCGACGGCCTGGACCTGCCCGGCGTGCGGATCCTCGATGTCAGCGGTGCCGAGTGGTCGACGATGCTGGCCGACGCCGGCGACCTGGTCCCGCACCGCGAGGTGCAGCCCACCGACACCTTCATGATGATCTTCACGTCCGGCACCAGCGGGGACCCCAAAGCCGTGCAGCTGCCGCACCTGATCGTGCCGTTCGCCGGTGCGTCGCTGATCCAACGATTCGAGCTGAGCGCATCCGACATCTGCTACCTGTCGATGCCGCTGTTCCACTCCAACGGGCTGCTGGCCGGGTGGAGCGTGGCGGTGGGGTGCGGCGCGTCGATGGTGCCCGCGACGTTCTCGGCGTCCCGGCTATTACCCGACCTGCGCCGCTACCGGGCGACCTACCTGAACTATGTCGGCAAACCGCTGGCCTATGTGCTGGCCACCCCCGAACAACCCGACGACCACGACAACCCGCTGCGGGTCGCGTTCGGCAACGAGGCCAGCGATCGCGACATCGCCGAGTTTTCCCGCCGCTTCGACTGCACGGTATGGGACGGTTTTGGCTCCACCGAGGGCGCGATCATCGTCACCCGCGAGGACGGTTGCCCGCCTGGCGCATTGGGCAAACCGTTTCCCGGCGTGGCCATCTACCACCCCGACACGGTGACCGAGTGCGTCGCCGCCGAATTCGCCGAGGACGGCAGCCTGACCAACCCCGACGAGGCGATCGGCGAACTGGTCAACACCACCGGGGCCGGCATGTTCTCCGGCTACTACAACGACCGGGATGCCACCGACGCCCGGTTGCGGCACGGTATGTACTGGTCCGGCGACCTCGCCTACGCCGACGCCGACGGGTGGATCTACTTCGCCGGCCGCACCGGGGACTGGTTGCGGGTCGACGGCGAGAACATGACCACCGCACCCATCGAACGGATCCTGCTGCGGCTGGAGCCGGTCAGCCAGGTGGCGGTGTACGCGGTGCCCGACGAGCGGGTGGGGGATCAGGTGATGGCGGCCATCGTGCTGCACGACGACGCCGCGCTGACCCCCGAAGAGTTCGGCGACTTCCTGGCCGGCCAATCCGATCTGTCGCCCAAGGCGTGGCCGCGGCACGTCTGGCTCACCGATGCATTGCCGGCGACGGCGACCAACAAGGTCCTCAAGCGGGAACTGACCGCGCGCGGTGCGACGCCCGACGGCGGTGTGCTGTGGACCCGCGACGGCAACCGCAGGACCTACACCCCCGTCGAGGGGCGCCGCACCGCCCCGTCAGCGGTCGGGGAGCTCAGCCCCCCACACTGACCCGCGGCACCGGCG
>NZ_MLQM01000165.1:0-12120 GCF_001854525.1 Mycobacterium talmoniae | reverse complement strand
CCAAAAAACACGCCGCGGCAGCCCTTGCCAAACAACACCAAATCGCCTAGCGTTCAACATGACTCGTTGATCACAACGCGTGAACCACGCCCGATCCGAAGTCCACCACTCCACGGGACGCTATCCAGCCCCATGACGATCGACCTGCGGGTTAGAGCGAGTCAGCGAGCATCGCCCGACATGGTTACCGACGGAAGTGCCGCTACCCGGGACGCCAAAATGACCGAGCCTCGACACCAACTTCCAGGCAAGGCGATTCGCGTGAGCCGGAACCACGATGCACGCATCGATCTCGAGCCTAACGAGCTCCCGGACATGATCTACGGCGCCAACGGGCAGAAGTTCGTCCAGGAGTTTCGGCCGAGGTACATCACTGCCACGTGGTCGGTCCGCACCCTCATCGAAATCAGGATCTGGGGACCGCGAGTGCTCCAAGACGGCTCGCTGGGGAAACGTTGGCTCGACCACCGCTGGACGACACCCCGTGCCACCGGCTCGGTCAAGTACACCGTCTGCCACCATCGGTCGCCCGTAGGCTGCGGGCGTGTGCCGTCGAGAACGGTCTTGACGAGGAGCCCCCTCTAGATTCCGAGTCGCCGCGCCAAATCCGGTCCTCCCGCCTCGGCAATGAAGTCGGGGTCGCCGCACACGACGAGTTGGTCGCGGGCCCGCGATAGCCCGACGTAAAGGCGTTCTCGTGCCCGCTCGGACGGGCCCCGCGCGTCGACGACGAGCACCACAGCGCGACGCTCCAAACCCTTGAACCCGAGCACGTGGCCGTAGAAGACCTGCTCGGCATCCCAGAAGCTGTCCCAGTAGGCCTCGTTACCGGCGGCCTGGCGGGCCACCTGTTCGGGGTGACGACTGCCGGTGGCCAGCAGCGCGACGTCTTCGGGACGCCAGCCATCGTTCAACAACTTCTCGACCTGGTCGTCGCCGACGCCCATCGCCTCGGAGGAGCCGCACGGGAGAAACGTCACCTCGGGACCGTCCGCGCCCAGACAGCGGATCGGGTGGTCGACCAGCGGCCGGAACGTGGCGGCGATCTGGCGGGTGTTGCGCAGGTTGCGATCCAGCACCAGGGGCACCAGCGGCACCGGCGGGGTGCCCTGCCGATCGAACACCCGCTGGCCCTCATCGCTGAACACGAACAGCCCGCCGGTCTCGGCATCCCGCAAGCACGCCAGCACCGGGTCCCACCAGCTGTCGGCGAAGTCTTGAGCCTCGTCGACCACCACGGAGTCGAACCGCTGCCCTTCGGCGAGCCCCGCTGCCAGCTCGGCCATCTGTTGGGGAAGCTCATACTCCCAGAACTGCACCGAGTCCGGGCTGCGGACCGACTCATCCGGGCCGTCGGGCGCACCCCAGCTCACACCGAGAGAGTGGAACTCGCCGACGTAGGCCGGGCGTTGCCGGCGCGGCCAGGACGCGGTGATGCGTTTAAGGTAAGAAGCCAGCCCGTGCGAATAGCACAGCAGCGCAACCCGTTGCCCCCTCGCCGCCAGCCGGCGCGCCTGCTCCACTGCCAGAAACGTCTTTCCGCTGCCGGCGCTGCCACGCACCTCGACACGGTTCAGCTGCCGGATGGCCTCCAGAATGACGGCCTGCTGTTCGGTGAGCGCATCGCCGGCGTCGTCATTGGCCAACGCCCGCGCGACCACGTCGCGCTGCGGCAAGCCCCGCCCGCCCAGCACGGTCCGAAGCTCGTCGATACCGGACTGCTCCAGTAGTGGACGACCCAGCTCCTGGCGGATCAGCACCTCCCGCAGCCGAGCCACCAATTTCGGCATGCCGTTGCGGTCGACCACCTTCCAGCGGGGGCACTCCGGCAACGCAAAATCGTTAGACAGCTCGGTGTGCGGCAACGCCACGACATGATCCCAGCGCAGCCGGCGCATCGTCCAGCGCGGATCGGCCTCAACGTAATCGCGTAGCGCGTAACACGCGTCGCGGACCTGGCGCACCGGCTCAATGTGATATGCCTTGCCGCCGCGGAGTTGGCGCCAGCCACCACCGTCGTGCCAGACCTCACCGCCCTTGACCTCCACGCAGACGATGCCCGCACCTTCGATCGCGACGACGAAGTCGATCTCGTGATCTTTGAGATGGTCGGTAACCCGCTGGCCCACGAAGATTACGTCCTTGTCCTGCAGCTGGTCGACCAACGCCTGGTGGACCTGGCGTTCGGCGCCGTTGGCGAAGCGGGGATTCGCGGGAATGGTGATGGGCATGTCAGGCCGTCAGCAGCGCTGTCAACATGTCCGCATCGGTCTCACCCAGCGGAAGAACCTTATAGCCATCGGCTGCCAACGAGCCATCACGCTCCGCATCAGATCCATCGACAAGAACGACCTTGCGCAATGGCCACACAGCCTCGATAGGCCAATAGCACTCCCCTAACTCAACTCCGACCTGCGGTTCCGGGCAGCCGCGACGCGCCAATTCTGAAAGTAGCTGCTCGACGTTCTTCGGAACTAGTTCCAAGGATGTGCCCCAGCCATCGGACACATCGCTCCGAAACCCCGCTAAGCGAAGGGGTTCGAACACCCTGAGGGCACGATCGCGAGATAGCTGATCATGGAACCGGCCATTGCGGTGGGACCGGAGACAGCCATAGCACGACGTCTCCGGTCCGCAATCACACGTCTTCACGCGGTCGACCGCCGCATTCAAGACCAGCTCCACGTTCTCCGCGATCTTCATCGCCGCACCCGCCCCAGCGGGGACGGTGTCAAACAAGACGAGACTCCGACGCCCATCGCTGCTCCAGGCCAGCGCACCGTCGATGTCATCGCGGCTGATTTCCAGCGCCTCCGACGCCCCGCCCAGCAACGCGTACAGGGCTGAACGCCATTCTGATTCCACGATGGTGTGATATTGCGGTCCTTTGAAGGTGAATTCAGCGACGTCTGTTTGGTATTTATGCCCCAGCGATACGACCGTTAGTGGCCCGCCGCAATCTTGGCCGGTGGTCGGCCGTTCATGCTTACGCCGCGGCCTCCCACGGTCGAACACGTCGGCCCACCCGCACCAGTCGCACACATGGAACCCGGCCCCGGCACCTTCGGAAATCACCGCCATACTGGCTCGCTTACCTGCGCGTGCTGCCACCTCGACGCCGGATTCCGATCGCCAGGTCACGGTGTTGACCTCATCGCCTACGTCGACGACGAAGCTGGCTCCGTTCCATCGCCGCTCCGGTGGGGCGGTCCCTAAGTCGTGGGCTTCACGGTCGGCGACGAAGCCGAACTCCGGGATGACGAAGGTGCGAACAGATCCAAAGGAACCTCCGCACGTCGGACACGATTCCGCCGGATCCAGCGTCCGGCCGTGCTGAAGCCGCTGGCACACCTTACATATCCGGTACTCGAAGCTCTCGAGTTCGCGACCCGGAAGCCGGTGCAGCCCGCGAGACATCCACACCTTGCCGCCGGCCACGATTTCGTTTCCCGGCGCGTACTCGTAGATCGCGAGGCTGAGGTCGCGAGCCAGTTCGAGGCTGCGGCCGACCGGTTGCGCGGAGTGAACGGTGCGTAGTTCAACGGTGTCCACCGGGAACCCGTATTTCGGCAGGACGTTCCTGCTCGCGAGAAACCCGAGCAGTTGCCGCTTCTCGATGGTGTTCAGCGTTTTCTGGAGTCTGTCGCTCAGACGGAACTTCCGTTCCCGGGCCGCTTCGTCCATCGCTGCGGTGAACGTCTTGATGTCTTCGCAAACCTCTTGCCGAACCTTGTCCAGCAGGTCGCACAAGATCGGAACCCACCGATCATCGTCGACACCGATGGCCTCCGCTAGTGATTCGGGCAGAACCTCGTGCAGAGCAGTTTTGATCTCTGCGGGAACCGGTGTCAGGTAGGCGCGTACTCGCGATGCCGGCGCGTCTTGCCCCTCGGGGCCGGGCGCAAAGAACTCTCCGGCGTGTTTCCACACTGATCCGGCGGTTTCCGCGCAGTGTCGGAAAAACGCCGCTAACGCCACCGAGTGGGCATGCCGGCGCGCGATACGTCGATTGTCGATGGGCACCCACGGCACCCGCATCTGCCCGGCAATCATGGATTCTGGATTCTGATATTTGGCCAAGTCATGCGAGGTGCGGTTGGCGTATGTCAGCACCAGTGCAGCTGAGGACGCACGACGGCCGGCACGCCCGGCACGCTGAATGTAGTTGGCGGTTTTGGGCGGCATGTTGCGCATCACCACTGACTGCAGATCCCCGACATCCACACCGAGTTCGAACGTCGTTGAACAGGACAAGACGTTGACCTGGCCTTTGATGAATTCGTCCTGAATGGTCGCCGCTTGCCGTGCATCCCATTGCGCGGTGTGTTCACGCGCCGACAACGGTGCCGCAGCCATCGTCTGATACATCACGCGATAGTGATTGGTGTCAGTGGCGACATCGGGGATGGTCAGGTGTTGCAGCTGGCCTGGACATGAAGTGTTAGGACAGACTCCGCGTACCGAAAACGCGGTGGTGTGCCGGCACACATCGCACTGATACCAGGTGCAATCCACCCCATTGTGGACCATGAGCTTGCGATGGTTGACCTGGTAGACATCCCGCGACATCTTGTCAGGAACGAGGACCACAAACTCTTGGTCGAGCAGATATTTCCAACATCCCTCAAGGATCTTCCCTGGATCCGCATCCGAAGATATCGCGGCTAAGGCCTTCTTCACGAAAGTAATTCGCTTGTTCGTCGTGCCAGGCCGGCCGCTTGGCAGCCAGCTCATGACCTTCCTGGCGGCATCTGACCCGAGCGAACGGATCCGGACCGTGACGTTACGCGGCGCGAATCGTTCGGATTTGATGTCGACCTCGTCAAGGAGAGTCATGGCGCCCTGCACCCGCGCCGTCTTCACCAGTTCGTCGAGCAGCGCCCAGCCTTCATCGTCAGTCAAGCCAAGAGCGGTCAAACCTCTTGGCAGCGAGCCACCGCTAGAACGATGGAGCGCGACCCGCATCAGCCCCAGCCCTTCGAGCGACTGGCGCGCATCCATGGTCAGCAACTCGCCAACGACCCATTCGTTGGCGGCCTTTTCTTCGGCGATCCTCCCCATATCCCGAGGGAAATGGCCTGCTGCAGTTGCTTTCTTGCGAGCTAGGATGGCCAGATCGTCAACCGTCAGATCCTCATCGCAGTACTTCTTGTCCTGGAGTGCCTGTGTCAGGTATCGACGTTCAAGCAGCCTGCCGTAGGTGCGGTCCAGATACGGTGCCGCGAAGGCGGCGGCTTGACGAGAGTCGGAGAACATCAACAATTTCCGCCCACCGCCGACCTCGGCAACCGACTCGTTATCGGCCTCGGGCAGTTCCTGGTAGAGCGCCGTGGTGATGACGGCCGGCGCGGCGTTGGTATCGGTACGAAGCCGACGAATGACTTGGCGGGCCAGTGCCCCGCATTCCGTGCAACGGCTCATGACGCGGGTAGTTCTCGGATGTTCTCGGACCCGTTTCATCGGTCCGCCAGGGCATTCAGGCGACGAGCACATCGTTTCATTCGGGCTGGTCAGTTGCCCGCATCCTGAACAGAGCCAGCGAAGGGCCAGATCTGTGTTCGCTTGTTCTTCGCCAAGGGCCGACTCGTCCTCGTCGATGACGGTGTCACCCTCGCCGTCGACCAGAACGAGCCATTTCACCGACGCGTCGGCCTGAGTGGACGGCCGAAAGTACTGGCGGCCCTCCATGTCGTCGACGTCGCCGGCGAGGTGGACGGATCCGCAGCGCTGACAGGTGCCGAACTCGAAGACGGCCCTGCCGGTATCCGGGTCGATTTCCCTTCTGCCTAAGAAGATCCGCGGGCCCTCGTCGGCAAAACTGACGAATGCACCCTCGGTCGCCCGAACGAACATATGGTACCTGGCGGACAGCACCGGATTGCCCGCCGAATCGCGAATCCGACTACCCAAAGCGACGAGGGCATTGAGTTTTTTCGCCGATCGCGGGTCATCGGGCCACAAGGTGGACTCCAGGAAACGGACATCGACCGGCGCGCCGGCCAGTGCGGCCGTCAGGTCTGTGGTCAGCTTCTCACGGTGGAGTGCGTCGGCGGGGTCCTCGGCGCCACTGAGTTCCTTGAGTTCCGAGAGGTCCGACTGGCCGCCGCCGAAACGTAGCAGTTGCTCACCGCTGAGCGACCAGGTCGGTTTGGCCCGGCGTCCCTGGCGAGTTGCAGTGACGAGATCTTGGCGATCGGGATCGGACTCGATGTACTCGAACTCGGCATTGAACAGATTGCGCGCAAATTTCATCGCCTCGCCGGGCGCCTTGTCGGGCGACGTACCGGTCAAGGATGCAGAGGTCGCAATGCACTGCAGCGAATTACCGCGCGCCACGCGCTGCCGGAGGCGACGCAGCAGCATCGCCACCTCCGATCCCTGGGCACCGTCGTAGACGTGGGCCTCATCGAGGACGAGGAACCGCCAAGTCCCGGCATACGGCCCGTCGAACAAATCGATGTCAGCGGGGCGCAACAGCAGATACTCGAGCATCGCGTAGTTGGTCAAGAGCAGATGCGGCGGGGTTCGTCGCATCTCTTCGCGGCTGAGAAGTTCGTTTTCCAGACGATCCTGATTGCGGTTCGTCGCATAGAACTCCGCCACCGCGTCGCGTTCGGATTCCTTGGTTTCACCGGTGTATCGGCCGAAGGTGATCTCTGGCGTCGTGGCTAGAACCTCGCGGAGCCGCTTGAGCTGATCGTTAGCGAGGGCGTTCATCGGATACAGCAGCAGTGCACGCACACCGGGGCCAAGCGTGCCCGCATCGGCCTCTCCGATCAGCGAGTTCAGGATCGGCAGCAGGAAACTCTCGGTCTTACCCGAGCCGGTACCGGTGCTAACCACCAAATTTCGTCCGCCAACCAGCTTGCGGATCGCGGTTTCCTGGTGGACGTACAGCGGCCGGTCCACCTGGAAGTTGATCCGCCGAAGTCCGGGATGAAGCACGCCCTGGTCGATGAGTTCGGCCATCGATGCCCCGGGCTGGTAGGGCGGTGTGAGTTCGAGCAACGGCCCTTTGGTCAGCAGGGTTGAGCTGTCCACCGCACTGTCGAAGGCGTGTGCCATCTCCGGGTCGCGGGGCGAGAGCAAGGTCTTCAAGTACCGCTTGTAGGTCGCTTCGATCTGCTGACCCACTGCAAGCGGATCAAGTGCGTTGGTCACGGTTGATCTCCAATAACGTCGCCAGAGCAGTAGTGGATGACTAGGGCTTCGGCGATCAAGAGGTCGGTGGCCACTAGTCGGGGACAAAGCTCAGCCAGTCGCGCCCAGGCCGACAGCATCCCGGAGTTCAAGTACTGACCGGCGATGCGCCCGTGCGCCTCCAACCTGGCCAGGACCGCCAGGGTGAGCGACTGCAGGGTCATCAGCATCCACGGGTGGCGCCGGGTATCAACACCGTCGAGCATGGTGTTGCGCAGCGCTATGGCGTCGTAGGCCAGTGGGCAGGCGCGGCGGATCGGGGCCATCGCAAACGATGTTTGTGCGGCGAACCCCTCGGACCAGCCTTGGGCCATCCAGTCCGAGCGGCGACGAAACGCTTCGACGCTAGCCGCCATCCGGGTATCGGGGTCGAGCAGCGCGCCGGGGACGAGCCGGAGCTCATCGAGTAACGCATCCACTTGGGACGGCGGCCAGCCGTCCATCACGGCCACATTCCTGGCGAAACTACCTTCCTGGACGTAATCGGCCTTGCCGAAACGCAGGGTCTCGGTGAGCTGATCCCCACCCTTGTCTTTTAGATAGGCAAGTGTTTCAGAACGCTCAGCACGAACCTCTCGTCGCTTCTGATAAAGCGCGGGCAGATCGGCCATCTCCACCATGAGACCGAACCACGGGTCGGCGTGCAGCTCGTTGAGGGTGAAGCTGGTGGCAAACGAGCAGTTGACTAACTCGGTCCGCACCAGGAGCGCCATCTTTTCCTCGATCGGGACGGTGCTGTTGCCCAGGGCCTCCAAGGCGGCACGCGGTTCGGACCGAAGGAGTCTGGTCAGTGCGGACGCGGTGCGCTGATTGCCGACGCTATCGTGATCTGGCATCGGGAAACACAGGGCGGACCACACTTCGGGCATGGTGCTCACCGACTCCGGTGGTGACCCCTCGCCGGCGAGAAAGCGCGACAGCTTCGTTGACGCATCTCCGCCGCCGGAGAACCAACCCGGTTGGTTCACGCGAATCGCGTTGGGGCCCGGCCAGCGTGGCGGCTCGACCGCCACCCAAGGATCTTCGACGAAGACTTCGCACAGTAGGGGCCCGGCGCCCACCAGGTCTTTGGGCAACTCGGCCCGATCTTCACTCAGCGATATGGCACGTGGCGGAACCCACGGCGCCGTCGAACACCAGATCTGGGCAGCCAAGTCGTCAACGGTGAGCAGACCGTGGAAGACCAGGCCGCCCGTGGAAATGTCCGCGCCCGAGCACAGCCTTGGAGGCCGAACGGCGAGCACGGTGACGTCAATCGTGCGGCCGTCCACCGTGACGAGCTGCGCCACGATGCGTCCGGTGGTTGCACTGCGGGCGGCATCGACAAACCGCCGCGTCGACTCTTCGTAAACGTCTCCGGCCTTCCGCCGAGGCCGAACCTCAGTATGGGTCTGCTCCCCAGCGGGGTTGATGAACGCGAACTGAGTTGCGACGACCCCATGGGCTCGGATCGCGACGAACCGGTCCTCACTCAACTCTTGTGGTGCGCACACATCTGCAGCGGTGCGCCATGACGCAGGTTTGCCCACCTGCCCGGTGCGGATTTCGACGTAGGGAGGACGGACGAGCAGTCCGGCGGTTTCGCTGCCGTTGGTGATCTCGATCGCCTGGTCGCAGCCGGTGGCACCAAACACCAGCCGGTCGGTCGATACCGACAGCCCCTCACCGCAGTCGATCGTCGCCGCGATCGGCGACAGGCCGTGGGCGGTCGGTATGCGCGGCGGGTTGTCGAATGCGACCGTCAAGCCTTCAGCTAGAAACAGCACCAGGCGGCCGTCGGCGCCCAGCGGCCCGGTGACCACGATCTCGAAGGTGCCCAGCTGAGGCTCGGGGGTTTCGTCGAAGGGGTCGACGTAGGTGGTGACCTCATCGGAATCCCACTCGTCGTTAACCAACCACTCCTCGCTGTCGAGCCGGCGGGTACGGATCCGCCAGGCGGCGGGTTCCCGCGACATCGGCAGCAAGACCATCGGACGTGTGGAATACACCGGTCGCCCGTCCAGGCTCTGGCAGCCCGTGACCGGTTCGCCCAGGTCGAAGGTCGGCGTGGTGTCCCGTCGAACGGGACGTCGGTGCCCGATGAGGTCGCCGTTCCTACGCAACTGGATGGCGTCGATGTCAGAAACATCGATCAGCGCACTAGACCAGCCGCGCCATCCCGCCGGCGCACCGGTCACCATCGAGGAAACGGCCTCGCCGGTGTCGGGGTCGACGAGCTCGGAGTGCTCTGGGTAAACGACCCAGATAGATCCGCGTTTGAGCATTTCGCGCTTGGCAATCCACACACCGTCGGCGGTGAACGTCATCAACGGGTCGGATTTGTCAACGGTCGGCAGTGCGAAGCTTAGGTCGCTGGCCGAGTGCCACAACAAAATCTCGCGCACCGGCTCCGCCACGGGCACCGTCGTTGGCGACGCCTGGTCCTCCGAGGAGACCCCCCACCCGCGCCGGGTGTATACCTGCTGTACTTGACCGTCGAACGACACCCGCCAGGGCGACTCTGCACCCATGCGCGGGTAGGGAACGCACACGAGCAGCTGGTCATCGTCCACCGAGTAGCGCAGCGTCGGTCGGCGTTGAACGGCGGCCCGGGTTGCTCGCCGCCCCTGCCATCCCACCGGCTTCTCGCGGAGTTGGTGGAGGAGCTCATCCAGGAGAATGTCGGGCAGCCCGGTCGTTGACGAATCCAGGTCGGACTCAAGCAGGCCGGGATCGGTGACCACGGAGTCGACGACGTCGATGATGCGGTCGAGGATGTCTACCGCGAACTCGCCACCGTAGTGAATGAAGTTGCGTACCGGGACGTCCAGTGAGAGCGTCCGGTACTGCTTGCCGGGTTCATCCAGCCACTCCATCAAGGCGGCACCGGTTGCGTCACGGCCCCGCACCAGGTGATCGTCCACGACACGTAGCAAATCGCCCAGGCAATGCACCGGGATGCCGGCGTGCATCGCGAACGTCATGACGTACTGGTGACGCGCTTCCAAGTCGGGAAAGCGGGCGAGCTGGAACTTGTCGAGCAGCGCGGCCAGACTGCGCCGCAGCGCATTCTCGAAGTCTTGGTCACGGCCCCGCCCGAGTTCGTCCCAGAACTCGTCCCAATATTTGCCTTGGTCGTAGGCGAGCGCGGCATGCCCGACCAGTGCGATCAGTGTGAGCGCCGGGTATTTCTTGATGACGTCCTGGTAGCGATACCCGCGTCGCAACATCTGGGTTGCAGCCTGGCCGTAGTGCTGCTGCACCTGGCGAATCTCGTCTGCGCTGAAGTTGGTCTCAACGACCAATGACACGGGTTCGAGCGCCTGGCGCAGGCGATGTTCCTCATCGCTCATCCATTCGGATCGCGTCCGTCCATCGACAGTCATGACCTGCCCCTATCACCATTAACTGCGGCATCGCAGCGCTGGACGGGGACCGTAAGACAAGGCACCGACATGTCGTTATGGAACGGTCGAACGCACGCGCGGCGGTACTTGGCATCCACCGCAGGAATCGAGCATTGATTGTGGATGCGGCAAAGCTATTACCTACCTGCAGATTTTCGTCAACGATGCGGCACGGAGCCGCGGTGCATAACGGAACTTATCCTGACGCTGCGAGCCCGCAACACATTCGCCAGCATGTTACCAAATTGTTACGTTGACCTGTGGGGTGCCTGGGAGGGTTCTTGCTCGCTCGTCGGACGCTACGCATATTGTGTCGGTTGGCAAGGAGGAGACGTGGCGATGAATGACCAGGGCAGGGCTGTCGTGCCAGTGTGGACGCTGGCGACGCGGGACGTCCCGATGCCACCGATTGTCAGTGGCGAGGCTATGACCGGCGAGCGGCTCGGTGAACTGCGGACGGTGCTAGCGGCGTTTGCTGAGGCCCCCATCGCCACCCTAGAAGCCCACCGGCTCCCGGAAAAACTCGACCGCAATCGAGGCCTTCATCTCGACGCAGCGAGCCCGCTAGCCACCCACCTTTCACAGCTCGTCAGCAAAACCGCGAAGTCCGCCCCTGACGCAGCGGCCGCCGCCGGGGGTGAAGTCCTTTACCGCATGGTCGTCCCCGCGAAGGTCGCCGCCCAGGTAGGCGGTGGCTTGGTCAAGCCAATGGTGTCCAAGGCTGTCCCCGGCGGCGTGCGCAGTGCATTGATGGGGTCGTCGGGAATCGCCGCACACGCCACGTTCGTGCCGGTCGCCGGGAAGGCCGCGGCTACCGGCGCCGCCGCCGGTTCTGGAGCCACTGCGGGAATTGCGGCGGCAGGCGCTGGGGCGTTGACCCTGGCCGCCCCGCTGGTGCTGATGGCCGTTGCTGTCGGGGTCAGTGCCCACGCCGACTACAAGCGCCAACAGGCGATCGAGAACATCACCGCGATGCTGGAGAAGCTGCACGACGACGCGCTCGATCGCGAGCGATTGGCACTCAACGGCTGCCGTGCCGCCATCGACAAGGCCACCAGCATCTTGCTGGACAAAGGACAGATCGGCGCCTCGTTGGGGTTGGACTCCGCCGTCTATGCCATCGATACCGCGGTGGCGGGTGCGGCTGAACGCCTCAAGAAATGGGAGGACAACCTCGACAAACTGGGCGACGGACCCGTCGAGCTCGTAATGCTTCAGAGCCAATTCGATGGGATCAGTGACGACGAAGGTGGTGTGTTCCGCGCGCATCTCGAGCTCGCCGGTCTTGCGATTGCATTGAAGAAGCGCGTCATCGTTCTGCAAGCGGTCGAGCATGCGCAAATGGATCCGGAGAACCCGTTCGAGCACTTCGTCAGCGCACTCAAGCGCGACCAGAAGGATGTTATGGGGGTAAGTCCCCTGGGGTGGTGGGGTTTCGGGACCGGGGCTGATCTGGACGGATCCCTGTTGGGGTGTGTCGATACCGGGCTTGGGGTGGGCCATCGCGTAGTGGTCAATGAGTTACCTACCAAAG
>NZ_MLQM01000164.1:0-12130 GCF_001854525.1 Mycobacterium talmoniae | reverse complement strand
CGCACTCCTCCCCCCCCACCCGCCCCGCCCCCCCCCACACCACCACCGCTCACGCCGACGGCGGCATCAGATGTGTAGAAGAGCGCGGAGTACGGCGGCGACCGGGTGCGGCCAGATCGACGGGTCGCCGGCGGGCTGCCCGCCGGTCGGCCCGTAGTAGGCCAGCGAGTCGGCGAAGATCAGCAGCGTGGGCCGCGGGTCAGAGGACATCGTTGGCAACCTGGGCCGAGGCGTTCCATACGTCGAGGCGCCAGCGGATGTCGGCGAAGTCCGCGTCGTCGGCGGAGTGCCCGGACAGCTGCGTCCAGCTGGCGTTGCCCATGCCGCCCAGCGCCGGCCAGTTGGCGACCGGCAGCCCCAGCAGCGCGGCGGTCAACGCGGCGATCAGCCCGCCGTGGGTCACCAGCACCACCGGGCGGCCCGGCTCGTCGCTGCCCCACTCCGGTTCGGCGGCCACCAGCTCGGCGACCAGCGGCCGGCTGCGCGCCGCCACGTCGATCCGGCTCTCCCCGCCGTGCGGCGCCCAGGTGGCGTCCTCGCGCCAGGCCAGCCGGGCGCCGGGCGCGGCGGCGTCGACCTGGTCGTGGGTCAGGCCCTGCCAATCGCCCAGGTGGGTTTCGCGCAGCCGGGTGTCGACCCGCACCGGCAACCCGGTGCGCTCCCCCAGTTTTTCCGCGGTGTCGTCGGCGCGGCGCAGGTCCGACGACACGATCAGCAGCGGCTGACGTTTGCTGAGCACCTCGGCGGCGGCGACGGCCTGGGCGTGGCCCAGTTCGCTCAGCTCGGTGTCCAGTTGGCCCTGCATCCGGCTGGCGGCATTGAATTCGGTTTGCCCATGGCGGAGCATGACCAGGCGGCGCACCCTCATGGCGTGGCCTCGGAATCGTCGGGGTCCACCGCCAGGTCCACCCCGATGACCGGGCAGTCGCGCCACAGCCGGTCCAGCGCGTAGAAGTCGCGTTCGTCCTGGTGCTGGATGTGCACGACGATGTCGACGTAGTCCAGCAGCGTCCACCGGCCGGCGCGGGTGCCTTCGCGGCGGGCCGGCTTGTAGCCCGCCCGGCGCATCTTCTCCTCGACCTCGTCGACGATCGCGTTGACCTGCCGCTCGTTGGACGCCGAGGCGATGACGAAGCAGTCGGTGATGACCAGCTGCCCGGAGACGTCGATGACGACGACGTCGTCGGCGAGTTTGGCGGCGGCGGCCCGGGCGGCGACGGTCGCCATGTCGACGGCGTCTGCGGTGGCGGTCATGTGTGGTCTCCGGTGGCTTGGGCCCCCGCTTGGGCGTAGAGCCGGCGTTTGGACACGTACTGCACCACCCCGTCGGGCACCAGGTACCAGATCGGCCGGCTTTGTTGGGCGCGCCGCCGGCAGTCCGTCGACGAGATCGCCAGGGCGGGCACCTCGACCAGGGTCAGCGTGTCGTCGGGCAGCTTGCCCAGCACGTCGTTGAGGTGGTCGCCGTTGAGCTCGTAGCCGGGCCGGCTCACCCCGACGAACCGGGCCATGGAGAACAGTTCCTTCCAGTCCTGCCAGGTCAGGATGGAGGCCAGCGCGTCGGCCCCGGTGATGAAGTACAGATCGGTGTCGGGGTTGACCGCGCGCAGATCCCGCAGGGTGTCCATGGTGTAGGTGGGGCCGCCGCGGTCGATGTCGACCCGGCTCACCGAGAACCGGGGGTTGGCGGCGGTGGCGATCACCGTCATCAGGTAGCGGTCCTCGGCGGGGGTGACCGAGCGCCCCTTCTGCCACGGTTGGCCGGTCGGCACGAAGACGACCTCGTCCAGCTCGAACAGGTCGGCGACCTCGCTGGCGGCGACCAGGTGGCCGTTATGGATGGGGTCGAACGTCCCACCCATCACACCCAGCCTGCGCCGCCGTTTTTGCACGATAGGCCAGCTTACTGGAGCGGTCCGTTCCGGCCGCGAGCGTGCGTGTCCCCGGCCGCCACGCCGCGCGTGGCGCCGGGTCCGCGCACGCTCGCGGGGGCGGGGTGCCTACCGTGCAAGGCGCAGCCCGTGACCCAGGCAACCATCCGATAAGTCCACAACGGTGAAGCTGCCGCGGCTTCACCCCAGGAATGTCTGGAGAAGGTCGGCCACGACGTCTTGCTGGTCGATAAAGATCAAGTGATTGGCGTTATCTACCAGGTGCACTTCCGCGTCGGGTAGCTGCCGACGGAACCGGTCGGCCATCGTCTCGCCATCGTGCAGTGTCTCGTTTCGACCGATGATGGTAAGGACAGGGATACCGCTCGCGGCGAGCGGCGCAATGTTGCAGCGCACTGGGCGGGGCTCACGCAGGTTCCGCCGGAACGTCGCCAACCCGACAATCAACTGCTGCACGATCGGACGCCACGGATCGGTACGCAAGCGCGGTCGGGTCTGTTCCATCGCCAGCGAATCGACGAACGTCTCGATTTTCTCCCGACTGGGACGAATGCGCCCGTTCACGAACGCCCGCAGAAGCCAGCGGGGATGCTGCGGGCTGACGATGCCGGCGGGGCCGACGAGCGCTAGGCGCTCAACGCGCTCTGGGTGCGCCATCGCGTAATGCGTCGCCATCCAGGTGCCAAGTGAGGCCGCCACAAATGCGGCGCGCTCGATGTCGAGCTTGTCGAGAACCTCGTCGATCCACTCGGTCACACGCTCGGCCGAGGACAACACAGCACGCGCCACGCTCTTGCTGACGTCGCCGACAGCGTCAACCATGCACACGCGGTGAGCCGGCGTCAGCGCGGGCAGCAGCGGGAGCCACATCGTCGCCCCCATTGACATGGCATGAAGCGCAATGAGCGGCGGCCTCGACGGGTCACCTGCCGTCAGCACGTGTGTCGTGCCGAAGGAGGTCTCCACGTCGACTTCCTCCACTGGCACCGAGGACTGCGCGATCGCGTTGTCGTACAGGTGGCAGTACTCGGCCCGTGCTTGGTCGGATTTGAACATCGATGGACGCGTCATGCCTGTCTCCCGAAATCCACGCGGGCGCGTGGCATAATGGCATCACACCACCCGCCCCTGTAGGGGGCGGGTTTTTCATCCATTCGCCGCCGCGGTTGTGGCGCTGGCCCGACCGCCGGTGCCCATGGCGACCGGCAGATGATTGTCTTACCCCCGCGAGCGTGCGCAGACCCGGCGACACGCTCGGCGTGTCGGCCGGGGACACGCACGCTCGCGGGAAAAGGGGACCTAGACCGGCAGCAACTGGTCGATCACCGCGGCCAACTGCTTGGCCGACCGGCATTCGTGCATGGTGATCACCTCTTGATAGCGGCTCACCGCCGAATCCCCGCTGTTCCATAGGTGTTTGGGCTCGGGGTTGAGCCAGTGCGCGTGCCGGCTGGCGGTCACCATATGCGCCAGCACGTCGGTCGCCGGATCGCGGTAGTTGGTGCGCCCGTCACCGAGCACCAGCAGCGAACTGCGCGGCGACAGCACATTGTGGAACTGCTCGGTGAAGGACACAAACGCGTTGCCGTAGTCGGAGTGCCCGTCGCGGGTATAGACCCCGGCCTCCCGGGTGATCCGCTGGATCGCCACTGCCAGGTCGGCGTCGGGGCCGAACAAATGCGTGACCTCGTCGGTGGTGTCGATGAAGGCAAAGACGCGAACACGCGAAAACTGTTGGCGCAGCGCATCCACCAGCAGCAGGGTGAAGTGGCTGAACCCGGCCACCGACCCGGACACGTCGCACAGCACCACCAGCTCCGGCCGCGCCGGTCGCGGTTTGCGCAGCACCAGATCGATCGGCACCCCGCCGGTGGACATCGAGCGCCGCAACGTCTTACGCAGGTCGATCGCCCCGGCCCGGGCGCGCCGGCGCCGCGCCGCCAGCCGGGTGGCCAGCGTGCGGGCCAGCGGTGCCACCACCCGGCGCATCGCGCGCAGCTGATCGGCGGAGGCCCGCAGGAATTCGACGTTTTCGGAAAGTTGCGGGATGCCGTACATCTGGACGTGGTCGCGGCCCAGCTGTTCGGCGGTGCGCCGCTTGGTCTCCCCCTCCACCAGCTTGCGCAGTTGAGTGATCCGCTGCGCGGCAAGCGCTTTGGCGATCTGCTCCTGAGTGGGGGTGGGTTCCTCCCCGTAGGGCGCCAGCAGCCCGGCCAACAGGCGGCCCTCCAGTTCGTCCAGGCCCATCGCCTTGAGCGCCTGATACGACGAGTACGACGGGCCGCGGCTGGAGCTGTACCGACCGTAGGCTTCGACGATCTGCGCGACCATCGCCGCCAGCCGCTCGTCCAGGTCGGCCAGGTCCGGGTTGTCGGTGAGCAGGTCGAGCAGCATCTCCCGCATCGCCTCGACGTCGTCGGGCGGCAGTTCGGGGGCCACAGCAGCGTCGTCGTCAGCCGCGACCACCGTCCGCCCGCCCAGCGCCGCCGGCCACCACAGATCGAACATGGCGTCGTAGGTGTCGCGGTGGTCGGGCCGGCGCAGCACCGCGCAGGCCAGGCCCTCGCGCAGCACCTCCCGATCCCCCAGCCCCAGCGTGGCCAGCACCCGGCCGGCGTCCACCGTCTCCGAGGGCCCCACCGCGATGCCCTGGCCGCGCAGCGCCTCCACGAACTCCACCAAATGCCCCGGGATGCCGTGCGGCGCCAGGGGTTGCGGCGGGCGGGTGCGACGGACGGCCATCAGTTCAGCCGTAGCTCTCCGGCCGCCCGGTGCTGGTCGGATTGGTGTTTGAGCACCACCCCGAGGGTGGCGGCGACGGTGGCGTCGTCCAGCGTGTCCAGGCCCAGCGCCAGCAGGGTGCGGCCCCAGTCGATGGTTTCGGCGACCGAGGGCAGCTTCTTGAGCTGCATCCCGCGCAGCACCCCGATGATCCGCACCAACTCCACCGCCAGATGCTCGGGCAGGTCGGGCACCCGGGACAACAGGATGCGCCGCTCCAGGTCGGGGTCGGGGAAGTCGATGTGCAAGAACAGGCAGCGACGCTTGAGCGCCTCGGACAGTTCCCGGGTGGCGTTGGAGGTCAGCAGCACGAACGGCTTGCGCGACGCGGTGATGGTGCCCAGTTCCGGGACGGTGACCGCGAAATCGCTCAACACCTCCAGCAGCAGGCCTTCGATCTCGATGTCGGCCTTATCGGTTTCGTCGATCAGCAGCACGGTGGGCTCGGCGCGTCGGATCGCGGTCAGCAGCGGCCGCGACAGCAGGAATTCCTCGGCGAACACATCGGATTTGGTCTGATCCCAGTCCCCCGAGCCGGCCTGGATGCGCAGGATCTGCTTGGCGTGGTTCCACTCGTAGAGCGCCCGGGCCTCGTCGACGCCCTCGTAGCACTGCAGCCGCACCAGCCCCGATCCGGTGGCGGCCGCCACCGCCCGGGCCAACTCCGTTTTGCCGACCCCGGCCGGTCCCTCCACCAGCAGCGGTTTGCCCAGCCGGTCGGCCAGGTACACCGCGGTCGCGGTGGCGGTGTCGGGCAGGTAGCCGGTTTCGGCCAGCCGCTGCTTGACATCGTCGATGTCGGCGAACAGCGGGATCGACTGGGCGGGCACGCTCACGGTTGCGTTCTCCTGATCGGTTAGGCGGGTCGGGTGTGGCCGTCGCCCCAGACGATCCACTTGGTCGAGGTCAGTTCGGGCAGCCCCATCGGGCCGCGGGCGTGCAGTTTCTGGGTGGAGATGCCGATCTCGGCGCCGAACCCGAACTGCTCACCGTCGGTGAACGCCGTCGAGGCGTTGACCATCACCGCGGCGGCGTCCACCCGTTCGGTGAACCGTTGCGCGGCAGCCATATTCGTGGTCACGATGGCCTCGGTGTGGCCGGTGCCGTACTCGTTGACGTGCGCGATGGCGGCGTCGACGCCGTCGACGACGGCCACCGCGATGTCCATGGCGAGAAACTCCGCGCGCAGCTCGTCCTCGGTCGGCTGCTGGTGCACGGTCACCCCGGCGGCCTGCAGCGCGTCCACCAGCCGGGGCAGCGCGGTCTCGGCGATCGCCGCGTCCACCAGCAGGGTCTCGGCGGCGTTACAGACGCTGGGCCGGCGGGTCTTGGAGTTCAGCAGCACCCGTTCGGCCACCTGTAGGTCGGCGGCCTCGTGCACGTAGACGTGGCAGTTGCCGACGCCGGTCTCGATGGTGGGCACCTGGGCGTCGCGGACCACGGCGTCGATCAGCCCGGCTCCCCCGCGCGGGATCACCACGTCGACCAGGCCGCGGGCCTGGATCAGGTGGGTCACGCTAGCGCGATCCGAACTGTCCAGCAGCTGCACCGCGTCGGCGGGGAGGTCCTCGGTACGGAGCGCAGCGCGTAATACCTCGACCAGCGCCGCGTTGGAGTGCGCCGCCGACGAGCTGCCGCGCAGCAGCGCGGCGTTGCCGGATTTGAGCGCCAACCCGAACGCGTCGACGGTGACGTTGGGCCGACCCTCGTACACCATGCCCACCACGCCCAGCGGCACCCGCTGCTGCCGCAGCTGCAGCCCGTTGGGCAGGGTGGAGCCGCGTAGCACCTGCCCGACCGGGTCGGGCAGGCCGGCGACCTGCCGCAGCCCGGCGGCGATCCCCTCGATGCGCTGCGGGTTCAGCGCCAACCGGTCCAGCATGGCCTCGGCGGTGCCGGCGGCCCGCGCGGCATCCAAGTCGGCGGCGTTGGCGGTCAGGATCGCCTCCGCGTGGGCCAGCAGCGCATCCGCGGCGGCGTGCAGGGCGTGGTCTTTGGTCGCGGTCGGCAGCGTGGCCAGCACCCGGGCGGCGGTCCGGGCCCGGCGGGCCGCGTCGTGCACCTGCTGACGCAAATCGGGGCGTGAGGGCGCTTGCAGACTCATCACCCCAGCGTATCGGGCGTCTCCGGGTTCATTCGAGGTGGTGTCGACCACCCATCGATATATGCTAGTTCATCGAATGGCATATATCGGTGGGGGTGTTGCTGATGACAAAGCGCTTGATCGACCTCGACGACGATCTGTTGGCAGCCGCACAGGCCGAGCTCAAGACGACTGGGGTATCCGACACCGTGCGCACCGCCTTACGGCACGCCGCCGCGACCTCCGCTCGCGCACGGCAGATCGCTTGGTTACAAAGCGGCGGCTTGTCGGAGATGGTCGACCCGGATCGGCAGGCCGACGTGTGGCGCTGATCGCCCGATATCTCATCGACACCAGCGCGGCCGCGCGCATGACGCATCCCGAGGTTGCGTCGCGGCTCGCCCCGCTGATCGAGGGCGGCGTGGTCGCCACCACCGCTCAACTCGACGCCGAGGCGCTCTCCAGTGCCCGCAGTCCGGCGGACTACGCACAGCTTTGGTCCGATCGCCGCCTGGCCTACGAGTATCTGCCGACCAACGACGAACACTGGCGGACCGCGTTGGACGCGCGGCGTCAATTGGCCCGGACCGGCCGACACCGCGCTGTCGGCATGACCGACCTGTTGATCGCCACACTCGCCGACGCCCATGCCGTGACACTGATCCACTACGACTCCGACTTCGACATCGCCGCCGAGGTGCTGCCGTTTCGGCATCGGTGGGTAGTAGAGCGCGGCACTCTCGGCGATCGCGGCTAACGCGGTTGCGGCGGCGACCCGAGTACGCGGGCCGGCTGACCGGCCCCACACCCCACATCAAGACCCTTGATATATATCAGGATGCTTGATATCAAGGGACCATGGCAGCAACCCAAGATGTGGAGTTCTTCGATTCGATCTATCGGGGCGAGGTGGCCGGGCGCACCGGGGTGCGGCCGCCGTGGAGCATCGGCGAGCCGCAGCCCGATATCGCCGCGCTGCTCGCCCAGGGCATCCGCGACGGCAGCCTGCACGGCGACGTGCTCGACGCCGGCTGCGGCGAGGCGGCGGTCTCGCTGTACCTGGCCGAGCGGGGCTTCACCACGGTGGGCCTGGATCTGTCCCCGGCGGCGATCGACCTGGCCCGGGCCAGGGCCGCGGCCCGCGGGCTGACCAGCGCCACCTTCGAGGTCGCCGACATCAGCTCGTTCACCGGCTACGACGGCCGGTTCGGCACCATCATCGACAGCGAGCTGTTCCACTCGATGCCGGTCGAGCTGCGCGACGGCTACCAGCGCTCGATCGTGCGGGCCGCCGCGCCGGGCGCCCGCTACCTCGTGCTGGCGTTTGACAGGGCCGGGGCGCCCGACGGGCTCAACGGCGCCGCGCATCCGGTCTCCGCCGCGGAGCTGCGCGCGGTGGTGTCGCCGTACTGGGTCATCGACGACATCCGACCGGCCCGGATGTACGCCAATGTGATCGAGGGCTTCGAGGCGCCCGGCCTGCGGGTGCGCGAGGAGCCCGACGGTCGGGTGTCGGCGCAGGCCTGGCTGCTGACCGCGCACCTACCGGCGTCCTAACCGGCTGACCCTGAATCCAGGGCGTCGAGGCTGAAGTCACGGCGGCGGGGCTGCATTGACGGCGGCGAGCCTGAACTCAGCGCCTCGAGACTGCGCCCACGGCCGCGAGACTGAACTGAGTGCGCCGAGACTGAAGCCAGAGCACGATTCAAGCCAGAAACCCGGTCGGGTGGCCGGAGGGGGTTGCACCCTCCGGCTCCCACAGAACCGGACGTGAACCTCTCGGTTCATCCGGCTCTTGTCATCTTGATCACCAGACGGCGGGGACAGCGGTGGTCCATTGCCAGTGCGCCAGGTAGCGCGGGTACTGCGTGGTGACCCGCTGCCATGCCTGCTGGAAGGCTTTCCGGCCCCGGTACCGCCGATATTTGTTGCGGACCCAGCGCATCAGGTAGGCGTTGATGCGCGTCAGGAGGGGATACAGCGCCGACCGGTAGAAGGCGCCGTAATAGTTCATCCAGCCCCGCACTCTGGGGTTGATCCAGCGTGCGAGGTCAGCGAAGGATCGACCGGTGCGATGATGCAGTCGCCACGACCGCACTTCCCGCCCGATCTTTGTCAGGGCATCCCTGCTGATCGCGGGCGCAAACGCGAGGAACTTGCTCCCGTTTTTGGCCCGCATTCCGCGCGCCCGGAACGTGAACCCCAGGAAGGTAAACGACGTGTGCGCATAGTCGCCCCGCCGCTTGCCGTCCTTGCAGTACACGATCCGGGTCTTGTCGGGATGCAGCCACAACCCGACCTGTTCCATCCTGTCGTGCAGCGCGGCCAGCACTTGGCCGGCTTGGCGCTCGGTGACGCAGTGCACCACCACGTCATCGACATAGCGCTCGAACCGCACGGTCGGGAACTCCCGCACCATCCAGGTGTCGAACGCATAATGCAAAAACAGGTTGGCCAGCACGGGCGAGACCGGCGACCCCTGCGGGGTGCCCCGGTCTCGCTGTTGCAGGGTGCCATCAGGCAGCTGTACCGGGGCTTGTAGCCACCGGCGCACATACAGCAGCACCCATGGCGAATCGGTGTTGGCCGCTACCGCTTTGAGCAGCAGGTCCCAGTCCACGCTGTCGAAAAACTTCTGGATGTCCAAGTCGATTACCCAGTCGGTTTTCCGGCAGCGCTGCCAGCACACGCCCACCGCATCGACCGCCGAGCGGCCCGGACGGTATCCGTAGGAGTCCTCGTGAAAGATCGTCTCGACCTTGCCCGCCAACTCCTCGGCCACCACCGTTTGCGCCACCCGATCGGCCACCGTGGGCAACCCCAGCATCCTGGTTCCCCCGCCATGCGGCTTGGGGATCTCCACCGCCCGCATCGGCGGCGGGAAGTAACTTCCCGAGGACATCCGATTCCACACCTTGTACAGATTGTTGCCCAGGTCGGCCTCGAACTCCTCGATCGTCACCCCGTCTACCCCCGGTGCGCCTTTGTTCGCCCTGACCTTCTCGAACGCTTCCGCAACCGCCCACTTCGAAATCTCGAACGGCTTGCCCGGCGACTTCAACTCGCTCATCTGACTCCTCCCAAGCCTTTCGGCTCGGTTGATCGAAACGAACACAGTCACAGATGACCCGGCCCCTTCGCTCCACCCCCATTACAGGAGCTTCACCACTACTACGAACCGGTCCGCCAACCGAACCCGCGACAGTACTCACACCCACGCCACGCGCGGGCTACTCCCTCTCGCCCACCCACAACCAAATGGGCAGTATCGGGTCCGGCCTTCTCCCGTTCCATGCAAAAGCCGCAGACCGGGCTCGCGTCGCCTCCATGCCGGACACCGCCTGGCCAATCAACGGGCACCCGCCAGACTCATCCCGGGACCTCACGGACACCCCGGTTTTGATGTCACCTGTCTGAATTTCGACACGTCAACAGCGCTTCGCTTACGCTCGCCTTCCCGATCCCCACCTGACGCATCCACCTGCGCCTTTTCCACATCGCTCACCACGATCACGTCACCGATCCCGCAGCATGTGGCGGTTTGAAGCCACCCCCCGCAGGGCGACTCCGAAGGGCCAACAATCCTCCATCTCTTGCACAGCACCGCCTCACGAAGCCCTACCTACATCAAGCTCCCTTCCACGTTCGGGACACACCCGTGGTTTCAGGCTCGGCGCCGTGAATGCAGCCTCGGCGCCATCAACCCGAAATCGGTCAACTCCGGCCTAGGCGGTCACACCCCAGTGCCACACCCGTGAGGTCAGCAACACCAGCCCGAGGGAGACGCTGGCCACCACCACCAGTCCCACGACGGCGACCACCAGCGGCCGCCAGCCGGTGCGCACCAACTCCCGGACATTGGTGTTGAGCCCGACCCCGGCGAAGGTGAGCAGGAAGGCCCACCGGGAGATGTTGGCCAGGTTGGTGGTTTGGCCTTTGGATAGCCAGCCCGCGGTGGCGATCGCCGACACCACCAGAAACCCGAGCACGAATTTCGGGAACTTCGCCCACACGAAACCGGCTTTCGCCCGCAGCCCGGGAGTCAGCTCGTCGGCCTGGCCGCGGGATGCCCAGTACAGCGCGAAGCCGAGCACCACGAAACCGATCAGGGCGTTGCGGGTGGATTTCACCAACACGGCAATCTTGCCGGCCTGCTCGGAGTACAGGTAGCCGGTGGCCGTGGTCTCGGCGGTGTTGTCCACCGCCAGCCCGGCCCACAGCCCGAACTCGTGGTCGCTGAGCCCGATCGCATGCCCGATCGCGGGCAAGGTGAACAACGCGACGGCGCCCAGCGCCAGGACCGCGGCGATCGCGTACCCGACATCGGAATTGCGGGCTCGGATAGCGCCTTTGGCCGCCACGATGGCCGACACGCCGCAGATCGAGGTGCCGATCGCCAGCAATGACCCGAGTTTGCCGGACAGCCCGAACAGCCGGGCGGCGGTGAGGATGAGGGCACCGGCGACGGCCATGTCGATGAGGATCTGGACCAGGCTCAACGCGCCGAGCCTGGCCACATCGCCGAGCACGAAACGGGCCCCCAGCGCCACGATCCCGATCTTCAACCAGAACTCGTAGGTCTGCACGCCGGGACGAAACACCCGATGCAGGCCGACGGTGTTGGTGATGAGCAGACCGAAAAGGATGGCCCACAGCACGTATTCGATGTCCGGGACGGTCCAGTGCTGGCGCTGCGCGAGCGCGTTCCACCAGGCCTGGGCGTACTTGCCGGCCAACCCCACCGCGAGCAGCAGCAACACCCCCGGCACATAGTCGGCCGGGGTGCGGCCGGCAGACGTCGCCTCGGCGGGGGCCTGCTGGTGGTCGACGGGCAGCGCGCTCACGGCATCACCACGGAATCCTGGGCAGCGCATCGGCCACCGCCAACAGCACGATCAGGCCCGCCACAATGGTGGCCCACCAATCCACGCCGATCCGCGCCAGCCGCGCACCCCAGTCGTTGCCACTCACCCGCTCCTCCTGATCCTCGCCGCTATCCCACCGTCGCCAAGCCGGGGTGACAAGACATTGGCTCGCGCTGAGTGAATCGGCTGGCCACCCAATCCGTTTGTGCCGCAGGGTCGTCGGTGGCGGAGTTGTCAATGCCGCCGCGTCTCCCATACCGTCGAGGCCATGACGGCACGAGTATGTGTAGTCGGCAGCGTGAACCTGGACACGGCATACACCGTTGCGGCCCTGCCCAAGCCCGGCGAGACGGTGTTGGCCGCATCCACCCACTCGACCCCGGGCGGCAAGGGCGCCAACCAGGCGGTGGCGGCCGCCCGTGCCGGCGCGGCGGTGCAGTTCGTCGGGGCGGCGGGCGACGACCCGACCGCCAGCCGGCCTCCCGACCCTCTGCGGGCCCACGGGGTTG